>CAZJNP010000689.1:0-1929 GCA_964547355.1 uncultured Calditrichaceae bacterium | reverse complement strand
CTATCCAAACGATAAAAATCTGAAAAGGATTTTGGGAATTGATAAAGCTAAAAACTTTCATTCTTTTAATTCACAATTCTTATTTGATTCCGTTGAGATAATAAATATATATCACAAAGAATATTTTAAGAATGAGGAACCATATAAAAGTTGGACACAGGGAATTGTAAATAGGAGTTTTAGGCTTTTACAAGAATTTTTTAGAATTAATTATTACAGAAAACATCTACAATTACTTGAAGCTAAAGACCCTGATACGGAAAGTTCCGCTTCGCAAGTGATGAATTTAATTATCGAAAAGCTTGATAAATCAGTCTAATAAATTAATAAGGTTGCGGTTGCAATGAAAGTTTTTTTACTAAATACGCCGGATCATGAAAATCCCGTTAGCCGAGATATGGCGGGAGGGCTTGGTTTTGGAAGAAATGAAACTTTAATATTACCGCCCCTTGATTTACTTTCTTATGCAACAGTGTTGGATTCAAAAGGATTTGATACGTTTATTTATGATTCCCAAGTTGAAACAAATAATGATATATTGAGTTGTATTTCCGAATATAAACCTGACTGCATAATAGCAACCGTTTCTTTACCAACTTTACAATCTGATTGCGATTTTATCAAATACGTTAAATTAACTTTTAAAAATGAAATACAAATTATTGTAAAAACATTGATTCAGGAAAATAAGATACTCAATGATATAATTGAAAAAACAGGGATTGAACTGATTATAATAGGGGAATGCGATTTAATAATTGATAAGATTATCACGGGCGAGACTAGAGAAGGAACAGTATACTGCGAAAATGGAGAATTAAAAAAAACAGATGAAAATATTGTTTATAATTTAGATTTACTTCCCGTACTGAGGAGAAATAAATTAAAAAACGAATTGTATAGTTATTCACGATTGGGGCAAAAAATTACTACGTTTCAAACAAGCAGAGGTTGCCCATATAGTTGCGGATATTATTGTCCTAATCCATTAGTTCAAGGAAAAAAATGGCGGGCTATGTCTGCCGAGCGTATATTTTTAGAACTGCAAGATATTTATTCTCTCGGAATCAAAAAGATATTTTTCCGTGACGCAACTTTTACCCTAAACAGAAAAAGAGTTGTTGATCTGTGCGAACTTATTGGAAATAGCGGAATAGATATTGAATGGTGGTGTGAAACACGCATTGATTGTTTGGATTTTGAACTTCTCACTCTAATGAAAAGTAGCGGCTGTAAAGGAATTAACGTAGGAATTGAAACAGCGGACGAACAGTTAATGACAAAGAGTACTAAAACAGGGGTGAATTTGTCAAAAATAATGGCAACGTCGCAACAATGTAAAGAAATTGGTCTGAAACTACATTTTTTACTGATGGTTGGTTTCCCGGGCGAAACAAAAGAATCTCATTTAAAAACTCTACAACTTATCGACAAATTAGAACCGGAGTCTTTAGGAGTTACTACCGTCACCCCATATCCGGGAACGAAATTTTATGAGGATGCCGTAAATAATAATTGGTTTGCCGATGATAGCTATCAGTCTTTCAGCGGGAAAGGATATAATGCTCTCACCGGAGCTATGACCAAAGATGATTTGAAATTTGTAATTGATTCTTTTCATAAAATGGGTTTTATAAGCAAAGAAAGAAACGGCGACGCTTTAACCAGAAAAAAGGAATTATATTTTGAATTTAAAGAATGGCTGAATAAATGAAGACCGTAATAATATGTAATTCAATTGGCAAACTTGATAATGGTAAAAAACTTATTTTGTTTCCCAGTAGATGGACGGCAGGGGTGGAATCTCCGTCGCGCCCGTTTACTTTTTATCCTTATGAATTAGCTTATTTATCATCTCTTTTAAAAAGAGAGCTTGATTCTTCTGAATTTGCAATAAAAATGTTGGACCCTAATCTTTTAGGATTAGAC
>CAZJNP010000688.1:0-1930 GCA_964547355.1 uncultured Calditrichaceae bacterium | reverse complement strand
ATCCACGGCACCGGTTGGGACAGATAAAAATGGGAGCGAATTTCTTCCAGTTCCCGCTCATCTGTCACATCGGATACGGCAATCACCGCCGGTGCCGGCGCGAGTTTCAACGCCTGTCCGATTAAATAGTTGGCATATTCGTACTGCTTTTTATCTTTAATGCTAAGCAGAAAAATATAACCGGCTAAATTTTGAGCCAGACCTTCGATCATTTCCAGAGTTGCCTGATTCATTTTAAGACCGACCAGATAAAACCGAATCTGATCATCAAATTGCAACTGAGTGACTTTAAAACCTTTTTCATTAAAAACGTGCGAATCCCGGCTCCCCAATTGGCTGAGCAGTTGTACCTGGATCTCCTGCTCCGGACTTAACATAACGACTTTAGAATTTTCTGTTTCTTGCAAGTTAAGATTGTTGGCAATGGTTTGAATCTCTTCTTCCGTAAAATCCACATGCAATAAAGCACTGTCCCGTTCCACCAGCTCCTGAATACTTTCCTCAACCATTTGCTCCGCAGGCTGCTTAAGAAGCAAGAAATCCGATTGGAATAATTTTAACAATAAATCAGCAGTCTCATAATTGGTGTAGAAGGGATTTTCAAGCACCTCCGACAACAGGTGCGGACGACTGAGATAACGCACAAATTCCGGATGCAGTTTAAAAGGAGACATGGGCAAATCGCCTTGATTCTTTAAACGTAACACCGCATTCCCGCCGCCCAGTTGGGCTAAATCGTTTTCAAATTTTTGCTTAATTTCCCGGGAGATTATAAACAGTCCCGGTACAGAAAGTGTGATCACCCGCTCGCTTTTTGCCCTGCCGGAAACTGTGAAAGCAAAACGGCCATGCTCCCACATCATTACATGCAGCAACGCTTTAAGCCCTTCATGCGTGCCCACCTGTACACTGTCCAACTGCCCCTGCCAAAAGTAGATGCGTCCGCTATTCTTGCCGGAATTCACTTTAAGTATCCCTGTGCGGTCTTCCGTAGCCAACATGCGTAAAATAAGCGGCAAGGGAAGGTCTTCCAGCCGGCCTTTGGAATACAAATCAAGGGACTCTTCCTGCCTGACCAATCGCGCCAGCAGCCATTTAACGCTCTGGCACACCTCTTCCAGAGAAGTCGAAGTGTCAAATACCCGCCATGCCCCCAGATCATAAAAAGCCAGACGTTTATTCGCGTTTTGGGGCACATTATAAACAATGATGTTCTGAGTTTTTATTTCGCGGAAAAAAGCGATCACCTGATCGCGTTCCGACTGTAAAATGGTGTGATAATCGGTTAAAGTAAGGGACGGTACGCTACGATCCACTCCTGTCATAAATACCGGTATGGAAGCAAATGAATAAATGGAGCTTTCATTCTCTTGTAAAAAGGAACTAATAATCTCGATATGATCTTTGTTGCCGTCCAATATGTTGATATTTTTTTCGGCCATTAAAAACTCCGCGGAGTTAAATTTCTTACAGGCAATTCAAATTTATGCGAATATCCCTGCAATGTCAAGTTATAACTACTTTATTTTTTGATACTTATAAAGGATATGATACAACACGATCCCGTAAGCCACAGCCACGTTTAAGGATTGTTTCATACCCATCATGGGCAAATCTATGCACAGATCCGCCGCCTGTACCACCTGTTGCGAAACTCCTTCTACTTCATTGCCCATGACAATACACAGGGGAAAATCATAATGCGGCGCAGTGTAAGAAATGCTTTGTGCCGTGTGTTCTACGACTACAATGCGCACGTTTTGACTTTTCAATTTTTTTACGACAGCCAAAGGGTCTTGAGTATATTCCCAAGGTACGCTGTCCGTGGCGCCTAAAGCAGTTTTATCGATTTCCTTTCTTGGTGGGCAGGCGGTAAAACCGGTGAGATACAGCCTTGAAATCCGTGCCCCGTCGCTGGTCCTGAAAATAC
>CAZJNP010000687.1:0-1932 GCA_964547355.1 uncultured Calditrichaceae bacterium | reverse complement strand
ACCAATGGTGCCGTCTTGGGGGTCGGACACCACCGCCGGCGGCAAGGTAAATTTTTTGTTCATAAGTTGGGGCAGGAATTTTTTCAGCCAGCTTTTGAAAGCGGCTTCAGGCAACACCTTGCGCATAATGTCCACCTCTTCCATGCCGGGTGAAAGAAAATCATACCCACTCGGCTCCCACCGCAACGGGTAAGCGCTGTCAGCGAGGAAAAAATCTTTTGCACTTTTGGCGATGAGGTTTTCGAAAGTCGTATCGTGCACCGTTTTGGCGTAATCCATGGCAAACGAAAGGCCGAACGCCGTATTGGTATGCATGCCCACCCGGATAGGATACCGCAGCCGGGGCAGATAGTTTTTGTAAAGGCCCACAATGACGTTGGTCAGCGGTTGCAGGTTTTGCTCCAGTTGACGTGCCAGCGGCGTGTGCCAGGTGTGTAGTTCGGCTGCCAGCTTCAGCAGCCAGGCCCAACCGTAAGTCCTTTCGTACAAATGGTTCAGCTCTGGTTTGAAGTAAGCCGCCTCTTTGTGGATATTTTCTTTTGAAATTTGTTGTTTCAACAATTGCTTCAACGTGTCCGCCTCTTTCAGGTCGGGATATTCTTTGAGCAGTTTCACCAGCGACCAGTGGCCGTGTACCGCCGAGTGCCAGTCGAAACAGCCGTAAAAGCAGGGATGCATCTCCCGCGGCGATTTCAGGTCTTTGTCCGATGTCAGCACCTCACCGGGCTTGTTGGGATACTCCTTGTGGATACATTTTAACGGCAATTTCACCAATTTTTCGGCTTCCACACGGGTCAGACGGAGAAGTTGGGATGCAACCCTGTTTTTTTCATTGACAGGCTGTTTCCCGGAATGGCATCCGCCGAAAGCCAGCATCAGAAATGAGAGAAAAAGATATTTCATGTGTTTAAAAATTTTTATTTTATTGTAAATGAAGAAAATAAAAATTTTCCTCACCCATGGAACCGCTTCGCTCTCCCATGAATTTTTTTAATCATCCTCCTGTGTGAATTTTTGATTAAAAAAATTCATGGTCGTTTCATCATCATAGAATTTAACCCTGCGGAGTTTATCTGGATAATTCTTTGAGACATAAAAGCCTGTCAATTTACCTATTTGATCACATTGTACACCTTTTGCTTTGTCTACCTTTCGGGAATACATTCTCCTGAATTTAAGGTTAGATTTAGCACGTACAACAAAAAATGCAGACAGAATAGTTATCTTGTACAAACGCTCGTAGTCAACATAGCCACGATCAAAAATATAATACGCCCCGCTTTCATATGGAATATAATCCATTGCGTTCATATCGTTTACCGTTGCTGCCGTAATATGAATAAAAGCTGGAATTTGAGTAGTGATATCGTAAAGCGTGTGAAGTTTGATTCCACCTTTTGTTTTACGAAACTTTGCCCACCAAAATACACTCAGGCAAAGGTCAATAGTTGAGGAATCAAAAGCATAAACTTTACCTTTAATCTCAAAATTGTCATTCTATCGTTTTTTGCGTGCAAGGTCAATCAGATGGTAGGCGAACTCCTCAAATATCTTGTAGTCTCGCTTCTCATTTGCTTTTGCAAGGTTACTTCGGGTTACCCTTTTGCCAAGTCCAAGATGGTAGGTTTTCCGGCTGTGAGCCTCAATGGCTACAATCAGGTCCCGTAAACTATCACGGTTGGTAAGTTGCCCAAAGATCATGCAAAGCATCTGATTACAACAGCTAAAATGCCGAACATATTTATCGCCATCGTAGCGAATTACGATACAGTCAAAAACTCGTTTGGGTAGAAATTCTGTTAACTGTGCGAAAACATATTTGCCGTTATTCATAGTGGAGTATTTTCCACTAATAACGATTTCAAATCGACACGTAGCTAAAACGCTCGTAAAATATAGATTACCAATGATTTCAAAGAACAATATTTAGGG
>CAZJNP010000686.1:0-1932 GCA_964547355.1 uncultured Calditrichaceae bacterium | reverse complement strand
AACGGCGTTGTTCTATAAAATGTTCGGGGACCCGGCGAGGAATCCGAAGGGGTGGAAAGTAGGCAAACTCGGAGATGTAGTTCTTGAAGCGCAGTATGGGACGTCTGTGAGAGCAAATACTCATGGACAAGGACTGCCGGTTATCCGTATGAATAATATTGATTTCAATGGTTATCTTGACCTAACAGATCTAAAGTACGTCGATTTGCCAGAAAGTGAACGGAAAAAATACCTGTTGGTCGAAGGTGACCTTCTTTTCAACCGGACCAATAGTAGAGAACTTGTCGGTAAAACAGGATTGTGGCGAGGTGAAATGGCGGCGGTTCCAGCTTCCTATCTAATAAGAGTACGTGTTAATCAAAGCCTTGTGCACCCAGAATTCATTTGGGCATATATGAATTGTCCGTTTATCAAACAGATACTACTTAAAAAATCCCGTCGTGCTATTGGAATGGCCAACATCAATGCGAAAGAACTTCGAAGTTTACCCCTTATTTTTCCCAATAAGGATAGCCAAAAAAATTTTGCACAACACATTACAGTATTAGAACACTTGCGTAAACAAAGAACTCGCGTTGAAAGAGTACTTGATCAGCTTTTCAAAACCCTCCTCCACTGCGCCTTCACCGGTGACCTCACAGCCCAATGGCGGGAGGCGCACATGAAGGAATTGTTGGAGGAGATGGAGGAGCAGGTTAAATCAATATATTCTTAGGAGAATGTTTAAATTCTTACTGTCAAAGCAGTACAGATAGACAATTGAGTGTAAAGAACGATAAATGATAACTATTTTAATACCTTCCCTAAATACCAAACGCCTCTTTTCATATTCACATTAACTAGGAGTATCTAGATGAGTAAAACATTTTTTAGCGAACAAAATAAAAAGTTAATAGATATACTTACAAATTGGTATACCATTAACCGACCTACCGCGTCAAAAATAATGTCAAACATGAAAAATGACTATTATAGATATAAAGTGCTTTCCACTCTGGAAGCAAGGCATTTTTATCTTCAAAACCTTGACTTAAAAAAAATATTAGGCCTTCCGCTTTTATTAGAGCTTTTTACGATGGATGCTATAACGAACATAACAAAAAATGAAGATAGCTCGTTCAAATACAGATTATTTGATTTTATTGGAAAATACACAACCGACGAGGAAAAGATGTTATTATTAAGCTCTTTCAGATTCAGCGAACCATATATTTTGGGAACAGTAGGGAATCTATGTCATCATGTTATTTACAAAGATGTATGCAATGATAAAGAATTTTTATTAACTAAAGGCTTAACCACATCATCCTATAAGTGCTCGGTAGGTTACTGCATTTGTATAGAGTGGCTTCAGGAAAAGAAAGGTATGAGTAGTATTTGCCACTACATACTGGACCTGTGTTCTCATCTAAAAGATATTAGAAACGCTCAGGTACACGAATTTTATCCAGTTTATGGGCTACCGAAGGAAAAAGTAGGCCTTGTTTACGCTGAATATCTATTAAAAAACAACAAGTTTGTTACGTACTCTTGCACACTATCATTTCACGATTTTAGTGAAATAATTACAAATTTTATTAAAAATTTTTTTATATATAACTTTGTTGACTAAATTAGGAAAAATTTTTGAATACCTACGGCATTTCTTGGTAAACGGTTTAAAATTATTATCGTTCAGAAGAGACAACCATGAATCACAAAAATCATGCCTCACTAAGGCTACCCCATAGGGGTAAAATAATTGTAGTTCAAAGCAAACATATGATTACCGAAACCCTGTAGGGGTTCAATAATTCTTATAGCATAAAACAATACATTCCATTTATTCATTCCCTACGGGGATGCGCTCTCTATTGTTTCATTTTCACTACAATTATTGGGGTTGTCCAAAAAGAAAGACAGCGATTTTAAGAAAAGAGAGTCGCTGTATAA
>CAZJNP010000685.1:0-1938 GCA_964547355.1 uncultured Calditrichaceae bacterium | reverse complement strand
GAAAAGTAGTGCCATGGGGTACTGGAACTTTTCAGATCAAACGTCCAGGCCAGATCGTATTTTAACAGCAAACCCAAAAAGCCCAGATATACCCGGGTTCCGATGCCATAACCCATGACAATATCCTTAAACCGACCATCCCGGACGCCTTTAAATTCTTCCAGTGTTTCCATATCCCAGGCGCTGCCGATGTCGGCGAATAAAATCCCTTTGATTTTAGCCATTTGAATGGGCGGCAGTCCCATTTGCAGATATTCGATTAACGGAAAACGCAGTTCCGCATTAATCAGACTAAAGGCATTGCCGGTGCGTTCGTAGTACCTTGCCCCACGCAGGGGGGTGACAAATTCCGAGAAGTAAATATCGTAAACGGAATAAAGGCGGATATTCCCCCTGAATTCTCTATTCAGCCAGTTCTCTACGCCGCCTAAAAAGAAACGCTGCGGATTTTGACCGCGGCTTACGCCGCCTGTATAGCGCAACCCTATGGAATAATTATCCGACAGCTTAAAATATTTTCTCAGATCCGTTTTGAGCGTTAAGAACTCCGGACTGTGGGCGGAATATTTCGGACTGAAGGTCAGACCGACGGAGCCGCGGAAGCCATCACGCGGGCCGGTATCCGGCCAAACCCACTCGGAGGTATCGTACACCAGCTGGAGCCCCGGTAAAATGCTGTTGACCGATTCGGTCGGTATGGGCACTTGCAGATACTCCATCATGGCGTTCCACCAGTTAAATGAAAAATCCACCCTGGTAAACTTATCGAACGGATAGGAGGCCATCAGCCATAAACCATAATTCCTGTAACGGATTAATCCATAGGTTGTCCAATAGGTGTTGGCATAATGGAAAAGCGTTGCTCCGTAATCGGTGCGGTGTGGCAGATAAAAATACTGCAATGTAAGATAGCTGTTTCGCAGGTCAAATACCAGGTTGGTTCCGATAAAGATCTTATGGTTACCCAGCACGTCGCTAAAGGCAATAGCCGTATATCCCTGGAATCCCCACAGCGTATTGTACGAAGCCGCTCCGTCCACAATATCGGGCGAGAATTTTACCCTGTAATTTCGCACTTTGTAATTGCCGTCGTTTAGTTTGTATTCATCCTTTTTCAGTTCCACTTTTATTTTCTTGCGCTTTGTCCTTCGGCTCAGATCGGCAAAAACATAATGTCTGTAATCGGATGTGCTTGGAATATTTACCTCAGTTCGCGTGGTGTCTTGCTCAGCAAGAATTTCTCCCGGACTGGGCAGCAAAACATCCGGTTCATTACGTTTTAAACGCTTGATATACTGGGTATCTTCTACTTCGGTTGGCGGAAGGTCAAAAGGATTTTTTATGGTAAAAATATCCCAGCCGCCTTCCTGAAAAGAAGCAAAGGCTAAGGTTTTTCGTTCCTTATCCACAGAAAGCTGGAAGGCACCAGTCAGTAAATTACTGATGACCATCACGCTGTCGGTACGCAGGTCATGACGATAAATATTAGAAATACCGGTTTGATCGCTGGTATAGAGCAGAATATTTCCATCGGCAGAAAAAACAGGGTCGGATTCTCTGCTGGGCCAGTCCGTAATCCGGCGTATTCCGCTGCCATCGCGATTCATGATGTAAATATCTGTATTTCGGAAATTATGCGCAGACATTCTAAAACCAGCCGGTACATCTTCCTGACTTAGATAAGGCCCACGGTCGGAGACAAAAGCAATTTTTTCACCATCCGCCGACCATCTGGGATAGCTGTCCGAAAACAAATCATTGGTAATGTTGGTTATCTTGCCGCTCTGGGTATCAAACAAATAAATATCACTGGCCCCGTCTTTGTTACCCACAAACGCAATTTCCTGACCGGTCGGAGACCAGGCGGTGGAAAATATTCCGTCTAAATTGAATTTATATTGTTTGAATTTTTCCTTTTTAATATCATAAATATACAGC
>CAZJNP010000684.1:0-1940 GCA_964547355.1 uncultured Calditrichaceae bacterium | reverse complement strand
AATTAATATCTTGAATTTGTGGTTTGATGATTTACCGTTTAGAAGTTTGATTCTAAAAGAAAATCTCAAACCAATTATAAAACAATCAGTGCATTTTATCGGAACAAAAAATTTTATTTTTTTAACACCATAAATGTAACGGCGGACGGATATTCCTTGCTGTGATAAATGCGATGATTCGCTTTCTGAAAATCGGAATCTTCCGCCTGGTAAATATCAATAAATTTCTGCGGATTACGATCAAATAACGGGAACCAGGAACTTTGTACCTGCACCATGATGCGATGTCCCGGTTTAAAAGTGTGGAAGACATCCTGCAATACCAGCCGGACAGACGTAACCACACCGGGTTTAAAGGGTTCCGGCCGACGGTAGCTGTTCCTGAATTTACCGCGCATGATTTCCGCCCGCACCAGACGCTGGTAGCCTCCCATTCGTACTTTACATGGATTGGGTTTATTATCCGGAAAACTGTCCGGATACACATCGATGACTTTTACAACCCAGTCGGCGTCGCTACCTGTAGTGGAAACAAACAAATTTACCGTGATCGGTCCTGCTACTGTAAATTCCTGCGCCAGAGGTTCCGTCTGGTACACCAGCACATCCGGGCGGCGGGCGGCAAAGCGCTGGTCGCTGACCATGTATTCGCGTGACCATCGGGTGGTGATTTTATCAATAAACGGAACCGGTTTCCAGGGATCGCTGATAAACTCGTCATACGTTCCGTTTTTTTCCGGTGCATTACTTAACCGCTGACGGTCTGCCAGATACAGGACGCGCTGTTCCGCATTTTGCGGCGGCCAGTTGTCAAAATGCTGCCACTGGTTGGCACCGCCGTCGAAAACGGTGATATTTGTTGCCTTGAATGCACTATCCCCTTTCAGGTAATACTGGAAAAATGGAAATTCTATCTGTTCCCGATAGTAAAAGCTCGTTTTGGAACCAAACTGAATATCTCCCAGACGATCGCCGTCGCTGCGTGCCCAACCGCCGTGAAACCAGGGGCCCATGACCAGAAAGTTCTTGTTATGCGCGTCTTCCTTTTCTATTTCCTGAAAAATATGCAGTGTACCATACAGGTCTTCGGCATCGTACCATCCGCCCACCACAAGAACCGCCGGGCTGATGTGGCGCAGGTGCGGCAGGATGTTTCTTTTTTGCCAGAATGTGTCGTATGTGCCATGTGCCATCAACTCATTCCAGAAGGCTATTTTCCCATAGAAGTAACGCTTGTTCGCGTTAGGCAAAGCGCCCAGATTCAAAAAGAATTCATACCCGTCCGGAGTGCCAAAATCAAAACGCTTGGGCCAATTGGTGGTTAAACTGTCTCTTTTTATTCCGAATGAGGAATAGAAATTAAACGCCAGATTCAGGCTAAACGCACCGTTGTGGTGCATGTCGTCTCCGATGAACCAGTCGGCAATTGGCGCCTGAGGTGAAGCGGCCACTAACGCCGGATGCGCGTTGATCAGTCCCATGGCCGTATAAAATCCTGGATACGAAATGCCCCACATGCCCACTTTCCCGTTATTGTGCGGAATGTGGTTAAGCAGCCATTCAATGGTGTCGTAGGTATCGGTTGACTCGTCAATCTGACGGCTGGATTTATCTGGAATGTAAGGCCGCATGTTGACAAAGGTGCCATCGGACATAAAGCGTCCCCGCACGTCCTGATAGACAAAAATATAACCGGATTCCTGAAAGAGCCGGGACGGACCAAGCACCTTTTTGTAGGAGTCAGGACCATAGGGTGCCACGCTGTATGGCGTGCGGGTTAATAAAATGGGATAGGTTTGGCTGGTATCTTTTGGCGTATAAACAGCTGTGAAGAGCGTCACGCCGTCGCGCATGGGAATGCGGTACTCCTGCTTCTGGTATTGATCTTTTAAATCAATAGACTGGGCACAGGCCGAATAGATCACTGCCCCGAATAAGAT
>CAZJNP010000683.1:0-1954 GCA_964547355.1 uncultured Calditrichaceae bacterium | reverse complement strand
CATCACCACCGTGCAAGCGCCGCATTCGCCGATTTCACATCCTTCCTTTGTTCCGGTGAGATGCAATTCTTCTCTAAGTATGTCCAAAAGACGTTTGTTGGCGGGAACACTCAGTGAAACCGTTTTTCCGTTTACAGTCAAGCGGATATTTATTTTTTTCATCCGTAAAACTCCAATTGTTGAAAGCCGTAATGCACTGATATTTTCAAAAAAAACACATGATTGTTTTTTTGTTCTCCATCTTGTCCGAAAAAGTTTACTGACCGTTTTACTCGGACTTCGGCACTCGGCTCTTTCCCCTTAAATTTAATCGCACACTCTTCTGAGCAGCTGGTAAAACACCTGCTGCACCACCGGCAATTTATAGGCAGACGACCAACGCAGGCCGGTGATCTGCAAAATTTCTTCGCCCAGTGCGACGGCTATTTCTTTCAAAAATTCAGGTTCTGCCTTCTTGCCACGGGCTTTGTCCTCCAATCCGGGAAATCGAGCCCCGATCGGTGTTACCGCGCCGGAAGCAATGCGTATATCCTCAATTACCCCATCGTTCATCTTCACCAAAACCGCCAGGGTAATCCGGCTGATCACCACAGCCCGTCGACGGCCTAATTTGTAAAACTCTCCCTTGAATCCGCTCGGCACCGGCGGCAGAAAAATTTCCGTAACGATTTCATCAGACTGTAATTGCGTATGATAGGGTCTGAGAAGGAATTCCTGCAGGGGGATCCTCCGCTCCCCTTTCAGCGAACGAATCGTAATGGTGGCGTCATAGACCAGCAAAGGAGGCACACTGTCCGCACAGGGGGCGTTGTTCACAAAATTACCGGTCAGAGTGGCCCGGTTGCGAATCTGCACGCTTCCCACCTGGACGGCCGCCTGCGATAGGAGCGGATATTTTTCCCGGATGAGTTTGCTGTTCACAACATCTGTAAAAGTGACCGCCCCACCGATATGAAGCCCATCCGCATCTTCGCGAATAATCGAAATCTCTTCCAATCCTGAAATATCGACCAGTGTTTTAATATTCCGAAAACGGTGGGAATTGATGTGGAAACCGGGAATCACATCCGTTCCCCCGGCAATAATTCGGACATTTCTTTCCGTACTGCTTAAAATTTGCAGCGCTTCCTCCAGGCTCTGCGGTTTAACATAATCAATGGCTGGTATCATCATGCGCTCCCCCGCTTTTTTGAGGAAGGATAGAGTTTGCGGCTCAATAGAATTTCCTCCAGATTCAAAGGCAGATGATGGAATCGCTTGCCCGTGGCATTGCGCACGGCGTTGGCAATGGCGGCGGCGGTCAGTTCCAGCGTGGGTTCACCCAGGGACTTTGCGCCCCAGGCTCCGTATTTGTCCTTCCCTTCCACAAAAATGGGAATGATCTCTCCGATGTCTTTACTGGTGGGAATCAGATATTGATCAAAATTCATTTCGCGAATAAATCCCTGATCCACGCTGATTTCTTCCCACAAGCCATACCCTGCGCCCTGGGTGACGCCTCCGAAAACCTGTCCCTGCGCCCCCAGCAGATTGATCACCGTGCCGGGGTCGTGTACGGCAACCACCCGATCCACGTACACTTCTCCCGTGGCGGCATTAACCGTAACTTCCGCCACCTGACAGCCATACACATAGGTAAAATAGGCCGGGCCCTGCCCAACGGTTTCGTCCCAGTGCACATGAGGCCCGCTGTACCAACCGATCGTGGACAAACTTACCCCCTGCCCGTAGGCCAGATTACACAACTCGGCAAAACTGATTTGGCGCTCCGGCGTGCTTTCTTCGTACACCTGATGGTCGCGAAAAACAAATTTGGCATTCCCCGGAACGTTCCAAAACGTGCGCAGCACATTTTCCAAACGGGAGCGCAGGGTTTCAGCCGCGGCTTTGGTGGCTCCGCCGCCCATCAGCGTGGCCCGCGAAGCTACGGTAGGTCCGCTGTCCGCTACATATC
>CAZJNP010000682.1:0-1957 GCA_964547355.1 uncultured Calditrichaceae bacterium | reverse complement strand
GGAGGCATTGGGTTTCGTTCACGAGGTGAAAGACGGGATTAAGCCTTTTAGCCGCGGACAGGTAAGCGCTTATTTACAGCAGATCGTCGCCCACCGCGCTGAGCTTACGTACATCGACCGTAGGCGTCTGGAGGATTTTCTGCTTGATTACCGCTGGGAAATTGATCCCACACGGCGCTCTCCGCTGATGGCGGAAGGGAAAACATGGTATTCCATTTTAGCCTCAGTTAAAAACTTCAAAAAAGATTTTCGGCGTTTCTTCCGGCAGAACCACCCGGAAGAAGAAAATCATGTGTTCCTTTGGGAGACGGACAGAGATAATTTTTACTTTGACTACGAGCAAGGAATTACTTACGAACGCCGCAGCGACGACGTCTATCGGATGGCAAGCTGGCAGAATTACATATTCCGCGGTGTGATCGATAAGAATTTTGCCTACCGGGCGGAAGTCAGCTTGCAGGGACTGCGCGGAGATGAGGGATATGTCCAGGAGCATCCCATCTTAAAAGGGAGCTGGAGCGAAAAAAACGATCCCGGCCCGCGATATGCCGACCGCACAGGTGGGGAGCTGGCCTGGCACAGCCGTTACTTTGATCTCCGTTTTGCCCAGCAGGAGATTGAGTGGGGATACGGAGAATCCGGCAAACTGATTCTTTCCCGCAATCCCGAACAGTACCCGTATCTCAGCATCAGCAGGGATTGGGGGTGGGGAAAGTTCATCGCCCTGCACGGCAAGTTGCAGTCCTTTCCGCAGGATACGCTCTTGGACGGTCAAAAGCTGTACCCCGATAAGTGGCTGGCTGCCCACCGCCTGGAAATAACTTTGTGGCACCGGCTAACGTTTGGATTTAATGAAAACTTTATTTATGGCAACCGCTACGCCGATTGGGCTTATCTGCTGCCTTTTAATTTTTATCGGGCAGTGCAACACAAATTACGGGACCGGGATAACGCCACCATCTCGCTGGATGCGGAGTATTTAGCAGGATACGGGATAAAATTGTACGGGACGATTTTTTTAGATGAATTTAAAGCCCGAAAAATCGGTACGAACTGGTATGGAAACAAGCAGGCTTTCCAGGCTGGAGCTGTCTGGTTTGATCCTTTTCGGTTGAACAATATTTCCCTGCGGTTGGAATATACCGCCATCATGCCCTGGGTATATACGCATAAATATGAAATAAATAGCTATACTTCAGACTATCAGTCGCTGGGACACTGGGCCGGACCCAATTCCGAAGTGTGGTATATTCATTTAAAAAAGGATTGGCATCAAAGGTTATGCACAGGATTGATCTTCCGGCAGTGGAAACACGGCGCTAATTATCCCGATGAGAACATTGGGGGCGACATTCTATTAGGACACGGAACGCTGTTTTCCGGTCAAACTGCTCCCAGAGAAACCCGGCGGTTTTTGGAGGGCATTTTAACCACCCGGAAAAGATGGCAGGTTTATGCCAATTATGAGGTGTTTAACGATTTTTTTATTTCTATGGAATATCGTTATATCGATATAAACACAGCGGGTGTAAGAACGGTTTTAAATGAATTGTTTTTTGGAGTAAAACTTAAATACTAAAAAGGCAGGAAAATCTTCCTGCCTTTTTTTGAATAAAACTTAATGAGTCGCCTCTGCTGGTTTTTCCTTAGGTTCGTGCAGATGCGCCAGATGACCTTCCGGGTCGGATTTGAAAGCTTCCTTGCATTTAGGTCCGCATACGCCATACACTTTTCCGGCGTAATGAACCGTGTCTGCGATTTCGGTGGCGGATTTAAATACCATGCCGCAACCACCCACACACATGCTGTCCGCCAATGCGTCCAGTGTCACTTTGGCTTGCGCCTCGGCCGCTGGTTGTTCCGCTTTTTGTTCGGCGCTCTTTTTCTCACCGCCGCAAGCGGAAAGGGCCAAAATTATCAATACAGCTAAAAATGCGGATAAAACATACTTCATTGT
>CAZJNP010000681.1:0-1957 GCA_964547355.1 uncultured Calditrichaceae bacterium | reverse complement strand
GTTTTCACCCTCAGGAAACCATTGACACGGTGCGCGCCCTGTCCATGTGGATGACCTGGAAAACGGCCGTGGCGGACCTGCCGCTGGGCGGCGGAAAAGGCGGCGTGATCTGTGATCCGCATAATTTAAGCATGCGCGAGCAGGAGCAGATCTGCCGGGGATGGGTGCGCCAGGTGTACAAAAACATAGGTCCATTCAGCGACGTTCCCGCGCCCGATGTGATGACCAACGCCCAGCACATGTTGTGGATGCTGGACGAATACGAAGTAATTACCGGGCAGAAGGCTCCGGGTCTGATCACCGGCAAACCGGTGGGCATGGGCGGTTCCTTAGGGCGTACGGAAGCGACCGGTTTTGGCGTGATTTACACCGTGCGCGAAGCGCTGAAGCGGTTGAATATCCAGCCGCAGGATACGATCGCCAGTGTACAGGGATTTGGCAACGTGGCTCAGTACGCGATTCGTCTGTACAATGAACTGGGCGGCAAGGTGATTGCGGTAGCCTGCTGGGATCAGAACGATCAGACCTCTTACACATACCGCAAGACGGACGGGATCGATCTGGACGCTTTGCTGAAAATTACCGATCGTTTCGGAGGCATTGACAAAGCCAAAGCGCAGGAAATGGGATACGAAGTGCTGGACGGAAACGCATGGCTGGAGCAGGAGGTGGATATTTTAATTCCGGCGGCCATCGAAAATCAGATTACCGCCGACTCCGTTGGGAAAATCAGCGATCGGGTAAAAATCATTGCCGAAGGCGCCAACGGCCCCACCACGCCGGAAGCCGATCAGGTGCTGGAAGAAAGAGGCATTTTTGTGATTCCGGATTTTCTGGCCAACGCCGGCGGCGTTACGTGCAGCTATTTTGAGCAGGTGCAGAGCAATATGAATTACTTCTGGACCAAGGAAGAGGTGTTGCAAAAATTGGATCAGAAAATGACCTCTGCCTTTTGGGATGTGACCAATCTGTCGGATAAGCGTAAGCTTTACATGCGCGACGCCGCTTACGTGATCGCCATCGAACGGGTGGCGCAGGCCAGCAAGGATCGCGGTTGGGTTTAAAGACAATATCGTTTTTTACAATGCATTAATAAATTAACCCTCCCTTAACTCCCCTCCTGTGGAGGGGCTGGGGGAGGGTTTTTTATTGCACATGGTACTCTGCAACCGTTAATATAATAAATCCAACAAAAGAAATTATATCTCAATTTCATCATCTCCCCGCCACCGAGCAATGCACCTGCACCAGCAACCATTTATTGTTTTGCTTTTGCAGCGCGCCGGTGGAACGGATACTGTCCACTACCATTCGATTGCCCTGTAAAACCACGTCATACTTTTCAATTCGACTGAACACGGCCGCATCGCCGGATGGAGAAAGTGCGACCTTTTGATCCCTCACGGAAAAATGGATTTGTTCGTAGGTGTTAAACATGAATTGAAACATGCGACGTGTACATTCCCAACCGGAACAAAATTCTTTCTGGGTAACGGTTGGAGGAAGTTTACTAGTGCCAACAACCACTATGTTATCATTATGGGCAAAAACTTTCGCTATAACGTCTATGTTTTTACTGGAAATCGCCTGATTGTAATCCGCTAAAACGGCTTCAGCTGCGGTTATTTCGGCTTTACGGTCAACCTTTTGGGTACAGGAAAGCATTAAACCGACTAATAGAATTGTAGTAATTTTTAAAAGAGCTTTCATAACAGTCTCCTTCTTTTCGATTTATTAGTAAAATAAGTATCAGTCGCGTTTAAAATTTTAAATTTCCTTTATCCACAATGATTTTTCCATCAGCCTTTACAGTTGCGTTTACGATGGGGAAAGAAAAGGAACCGTTCTGTGCTTCAATGTTTCCTCCATACAACGTATTGTCACCGATTCCAATCCATACCATTCCGGCAGCGTCACCGGGACGGTAATTGGCTCAGTCTTCGATTACCTTTAAAGC
>CAZJNP010000680.1:0-1958 GCA_964547355.1 uncultured Calditrichaceae bacterium | reverse complement strand
ATTGCAAACTATCTTGAGATTCATACACACAAAGTGCGTCTTTCGGAGATATTAGATCAATTCGGGCAGAAGACGGACTTAATCATTGATATCTGCAAAGCACTGGGCGCTGATACCTATTTATCGGGCACCGGTGGCGGTAAGGAATACAACGACGAAGCCAAGTTGCAGCAGAACGGGATTAAGCTCATTTACAGCAATTTCCGGCATCCCAGGTACAAGCAACTTTATGGCCCGTTTGAAGAATCTCTGTCCATTCTTGATTTGCTATTTAACGAAGGTCCAAACAGCAGAACTATTTTATTGGAGAATAGCGAAGGCTGAACCATGCATATCGGCATGATTTTAGATAATGAATTTCCTCCGGATGATCGCCCGGAGAAAGAAGCGCTGAGCCTGCTGGAAAACGGGCACAGGGTAAGTGTGCTTTGTCCTACGTTTTCCAATCGCAAACTGATTGAAGATTATAAAAATATCCGGGTAATTCGCTTTAGACTTTCCAGGGAAGTAAGAAATAAACTGAAACCCCTGTACCTTGTTTTTCCGTTCTACAAAAAAATATGGGACAAGCAGATTCGGAGGTTTTTAGAAGTCAACAAATTTGACGCCTTACACATGCACGACCTGCCGCTGACAGACGTGGCACTCAAATATGCGCGTCGATACGGTCTTAAATTGATTTGTGACCAGCATGAGTACTATTCAGACTGGATCGTAACTACGGCCCATTATAACAGTCCGGTCGGCAAGCTGGTAAAAAGGTTCAGCGATTGGAAAAGCTACGAACGGAATTATCTGAACCAGGCCGATCTGGTGTTGACTGTTGAAGAACCACTGCGAGACGTTTATATTGAAAAAGTGGGGATTCCTCCGGAGAAGATTATAGCGGTGCCCAATACGCCCAGTGGCCGGATCTTTGGGAACAGCGCGCCGGATCCAGATCTGATGCGAAAATACCGCGATTACTTTGTGCTGTTTTACGCCGGTTCGATCGATAGCCTGCGCGGATTGGATATGGTGGTTAAGGCTTTACCCTTATTGCGCAAAGAAATTCCAAACTTAAAATTCATTTTAGCCGGCAAGCGGCATAAATACTTTGATCCGTTTAAGCTGGCGGAGTCGCTGAATGTGGGGGATCTTGTGGAATTTGTGGGTTATCTGCCGGTGGAAAGAATTCCGGCGTATATTCAAATTGCGAATATTTGCGTTCATACACCCAAAGCCACCAGGGTGGATAGCAATCATACCATTGCAACAAAGATTTACCAATACGCGGCGCTGGGTAAGCCGATTATTGTTACCCAGGCAAGAATGATGAAAGCGTTTGTGGAAAAAAACGGGCTGGGAGTTTCCGTTCCCTATGGAAATATTGACGCATTTGCCTCCGCTGTGCTCGAAATCTATCGTAATTATGAAGACACGGCCAGAAAGGTAAAAGAGAACAGCGAGAAACTACTGGCATCGAAAAAGATATTCTGGGAACATACGATTCAAAAGCTGGTGGAATATTACAACCGGCTGCAACAGCAAAGAGAAAAAGCCCAGGAACAACCTACCCGAGTAAAACAGTAAGATGAAAAAGACGATCTTATTTCTGACAAGTTGGTATCCGGATTCAGAAAAAATTTTCAGTGGGATATTTGTTAAAGAACAGGCCGCTATTTTAAGCAAAAAGGTTCAAATTATTTTAGTGGCGATGAAAGTAGATTACAGTCATTTTTCTCCGTTTTTTAATTATAAGGTGGAAGAGGAAACCGGGAACAATTTTTCTGTTTATAAAATAACTGTGTCAAAATCCTTTCCGGTTTATAATCAGTTTAATTTTTTTGTCTCCGTTTTACACTTTTTAATTAAACACTTTTCACATAGAACCATAGATGTCATTCATTGTCATGTCTCCTATCCGGCAGGAGTTGTTGGCTATTATTGTAGTAAAATAAAAAAGATCCCTTATATTG
>CAZJNP010000679.1:0-1962 GCA_964547355.1 uncultured Calditrichaceae bacterium | reverse complement strand
CATATACTATAACAAACAGTCCTGAAAATGTGGGGACAACCGGCTTCTTAAAGCGCTTTGGCGGCGATGTCCTTGCGGTAAAACATGTCGTCAAAGGAAATCTGTTCCACCGCCCGGTACGTTTTTTCGATGGCTATGGGGAGCGTTTCTCCCCGACCCACCACATTCAGCACACGCCCCCCGGAAGTGACCAATGCGTCGTTATCTTTTTTAGTCCCGGCATGAAAAACCAGAACGTCTTCGTCAAGCGCATCCAGGCCGGTAATGATTTTTCCCTTTTCATAACTGCCGGGATACCCGCCCGATGCCAAAACCACATCCACAAAATAATCCGCGGAAAAATCGAGCCGAATTCGATCCAGCGCGCCGCTCAGGGTAGCCATGGTGACTTCCAGAAGATCGGATTTTAATGCCGGCAGAATCACCTCGGTTTCCGGATCGCCGAAGCGGACATTGTATTCCAGCACCTGCGGACCCTGATCGGTGAGCATCAGTCCAAAGTAAAGCACACCCCGATAGTTCAGTTTTTCGGCCCGGATGCCTTCCAGAGTGGGTTTCACAACGTTGCGGCGGATTTGAGCCATCAGCTGGTCATCACACAGCGGCACCGGGCAGTAGGCGCCCATACCACCCGTATTCGGCCCGCGGTCGCCGTCGTAGGCAGGTTTGTGATCCTGAGAGGGGAGCAAAAGCTGGATGCTCTGCCCGTCTGTAAACCCAATCACAGACAGCTCCTGTCCGGTCATTTTCCTTTCCATGATATAAGGTGCAGGCAGGCCATATCGCGTACGGATTGCGTCGATGGCTTCATAGACTTCCGTGGTGGAAGAACACACGAATACCCCTTTTCCGGCCGCCAGTCCGTCGTACTTGACCACCACCTGTCCGTCCAGTTCCTGTGCGATCTGGCGGATTTCATCCGTATCTTCGGGAATCCAAAAATCGGCCGTGGCCACGCCGTAGCGCTTCATGAATTGTTTGGCCCAGATTTTTGAACTTTCCAAACGGGTGCTATTGCGATCCGGGCCAAACACGCGAATATCCGATTCGGCAAAGTAATCAACGATACCATCGGCAAGCGGGTCTTCGGGGCCTACAAACAGCAGGTCAATTTCTTTCTCTATGCATAATCGTTCGATGCCTTTAAAATCCGTAACAGCCAATGGTATATTGTTCCAGGTGCCCCCATTGCCGGGGATAAAATAGATATCTTCTTTGCGTATCGACTGGGCAAATTTCCAGCCCAGGGCGTGTTCCCGACCCCCGGAGCCGACAATGGCTATCTTCATGCGAACCCCATCAAAAATTTATTATTTCATTTCCTTTATGATTTTACCAAGATTTTTCTCGAAAGCGGAGCAAAAAAAAAACCGGCACTTCCTGAACATTAAAATGGTATGCAAAAGTTTGAATCGATACGCCCCCTCGGGAAGCCTTCAATCTTTTGCAAACCTTTCAAATGCATGGATGCACCGGTTATTTTAGATTAAGTCGTAATTTACGCCGCGGGAACGGTTACTTGAGCGCCGCGATGGCCTTGTCGATTTTAGCGATTACCTCATAAATGGGTGCCGCAGTGGCCTGCACACTCAGATCCATGATAAACAGATCCATATTTCCGTCGCGGTTGGAATGAAACAGGATTTTCTGACCATCCGGAGAAAACACCGGATTCAAATCATCCGCCGGATTGGACGTCAATCTTTGCTGAACCGAACCGTCGCTGTTCATCATGTATAATTCATAATTACCGTCACGGTCGGAAAAGAACACGATTTTATCGCCGTTGGGCGACACCACCGGGGCTACATCATTTACGCCCTGGTTAAAGGTAATCTGGCGCAAATTTTCGCCTTTGTAATCCATTTTATAAATAGCGAAACTTCCGGAACGGTCGGAGTCAAAAAAGATTGTGCCCTCCTCCTCGGTGCTGCCCGGGGCCACACAGGGACTGCTATCGTG
>CAZJNP010000678.1:0-1963 GCA_964547355.1 uncultured Calditrichaceae bacterium | reverse complement strand
CAGATAAGATTCGCAACATCGCCATCATTGCCCATGTGGATCATGGCAAAACCACCCTTGTGGATGGCCTGTTGCAACAAACTCATATTTTCAGAAACAATCAACAGGTGCAGGAACGCTTTCTGGATTCCAATGACCTGGAACGGGAACGAGGCATTACCATTCTGTCTAAAAACATTTCCATCAGTTACAAGGATTATAAGATCAATATCATTGATACGCCGGGACATTCCGATTTTAGCGGGGAAGTGGAACGCGTGCTGAAAATGGCCGATGGTGTACTCCTTTTGGTGGATGCTTTTGAAGGAACCATGCCGCAAACCCGTTTTGTACTGCAAAAAGCGCTTGGTCTGCATTTGCATCCCATTGTAGTCATTAATAAAATGGATCGCCCGCAAGCCAGACCGCAGGAAGTGCTGGATGAAGTGTACGACCTTTTTATCGACTTGGATGCGGATGACGCACAACTGGAATTTAAGGTTATTTACGCTTCTGCTAGAGAGGGTTGGGCCTCGGATCAGGCGGAAAGTCCCGGGAAAGACCTGGAACCGTTGCTTAACGCGATGATTGACCATATCCCTTCTCCAAAGGTAGCGGAGGGTCCCACCCAGATGCAGATTACCACGATTGATTATTCTCCTTATGTGGGGCGGATAGGGATCGGACGGGTTTTCAGGGGTGAGATTGTTGCAGCTAAACCGTATAAACTGGTTTGCAGGGACGGCGATTTTCGGGATGTTCGTATCAAACAATTGTTTACTTTTGAAGGCCTGGACCGTAAGGAGCAAACCTCGGTTATGGCCGGGGATATCTGCGCAGTGGTGGGTGTTGATAATTTAAACATCGGGGACACCATCGCCGATTATGAACACCCGGAACCGATGCCCATTGTCGCCATCGACGAACCGACCATCAGCATGACCTTTACTATCAATAATTCTCCGTTTTTCGGCAAGGAAGGCAAGTATGTCACCAGCCGCCACCTGCAGGAACGATTGTATAAGGAGATGGAATCCGATGTGGCCTTATACGTGGAACCCGGCAGCAGCCCGGATGTGTTCAAGGTCTCTGGTAGGGGGATTTTGCATCTGTCCATTTTGATGGAAACCATGCGTCGTGAAGGATACGAGTTTGCGGTGGGACAACCCCGGGTGATTTACAAGGAAATTGACGGCAAAAAAGCGGAACCGGTAGAGGAACTGGTGATCGAAGTTCCCGCAGAGATGGCCGGTAAAGTGATCGAAATCGTGGGTCTGCGCAAAGCTGTGATGATCAAAATGGAGGATAAAGGTAATTTAAAACAACTGGTTTATCACATTCCTTCCCGCGGTTTAATCGGATTGAGAAACCGGTTGCTTACGGCAACCGCCGGCGAAGCCGTGATGTATCATCGGTTTTATCAGTATGAGTATTTCAAAGGTTCGATTCCGCACCGTACCAACGGCGTATTGATTTCCATGGGAACGGGAAAAGTCAATACGTATGCGCTGGACGCTTTGCAAGATCGAGGTGTGTTTTTTGTTGATCCTGGGGAGGAGGTCTATGCCGGTCAGGTGGTCGGTGCTTACAACAAGGAAGGCGATATCGTGGTAAACCTTCAGAAAGCCAAAAAATTAACTAATATGCGCGCCGCCCATGCGGATCGTTCTCTGAAAATCGCACCGGCTGTGAAAATGAGTCTGGAGGAATGTCTGGAATTTATCGATGACGACGAGCTGGTGGAAATAACGCCCAAGTCTATTCGGCTAAGAAAGACCATTCTTGACGAACTGGAAAGGCGAAGGGCACATTCGGCAAAAATCGGGAAAAAAAATAAATGAAAGGAATTCCGATAAATTTGGTTTGTTTCTGCCCAAAGGTCCAGTTTTTTTTACCCTGTGCAGTTTGAACTACACAGATTTAACCGATATATTTTTTTGCTTTGTGACGCAAGGCACGCCACATAATTAACGAGCCTTTAATT
>CAZJNP010000677.1:0-1964 GCA_964547355.1 uncultured Calditrichaceae bacterium | reverse complement strand
TACTAATGCCGGCGCAAGCTAAAGCTTCCGGCTACCAAATTATTTACCAAATTGTCGTTATAGTCATAAAAACGGTCATCTGGCGGCGTTGATTTTATCCTTGAGTTTCTGGTCGTCGGGGTTGAGCCGAAGCGCCTTTTGCCACATTTCCAGCGCTTTGTCTTTTTGCCCCATCTCTATGTAAATGTCGCCCAGGTGTTCGATGACAACACCTGAATCGGGGCGCAGTTCCACGGAACGTTTAATATACGTTTCCGCCTGGGCGTAATCGCCCAGCTTGTAGTAAATCCAGCCCATCGTATCCAGATAGGCCGCTTCTTCCGGTCTTTTCTGCAACGCTTTTCGGGCCATTTGGAGGGCTTCGTTCAGGCGTAGGCCGCGTTCCGCCAGGCTGTAGCTGTAATTGTTCAGCAACAGCGGATCGTCCGGGAAATGCTGTAATGCGATTTCGTATACGCTATCGCACTGGGCGAACATTTTTAATGATTCGTAAACAATCGGCAAATTGGTCAGGGCGTTGCGATTGTCCGGCTCCAGTTGCAATGCGCGCCGGAAAGCCTGGATGGCCTCGCTGTATTTTTCCTGCTGCTGAAGGTTCAGCCCGTAAAAAGACCACAGCATGGCGTCATCCGGGAAAATGCGCACTGCCTGCTGGTAGGTTGCTTCCGCACTGTCCGCCGCGCCTAAATCCGACTGGGTGAAGGCTAAAAAAAGCCAGGCGTATTTATTTTTTTCATCCTGAGCAATGATCCGCTTAAATAACCGAATCGCCTCCTGGTAATGTTTGCTTTCCATTTCAATGCGGCCCATTAGTTCCAGGATGCTGGCCGGAGGTTCTTCCTGCTCCATAATCGGTTGAAGCATTTTACGGGCCTGGTCGTACTGGTTCAGGTAGTAGTAAGCCTCGGCCGTGAGCACGCGCGCCACCCGGTCGGTGCTGTCCCTCTGCAACGAGGGTCGGTACGCTTCGACGATTTTTTCCCATTGCCGCTGATTACGGTAAAGGGTGGTCAGCCGGTCCAGGGCATGGGGGAAATCTGGCCGGAAATGCAACGCTTTCCGGTAAAAAAACTCTGCGCTGTCGGGCATCTGTTTAAACTCATAGATGCTGCCTAACAGATAATACAATCGGGCCTGGGTGCTATCCACGCGAACCAATTGGCGGTAATAATGCAGGGCCTTATCGTATTCTTTTTGTTTGAAATACAATCCGGCCACCCGTTCCAACACAGCCGGATCATTACCGTACAGTTTAAGGAATTCTTCGTTTTCCCTGGCTACACCGGTTAAGTCGCCGTTTTTTTCCAATAAAATGATCAAATACTGGCGCGAATCATCGTCGTAGGGATTGATGTCCAGCAGGCGGCGGTAATATTCAATCGCCAGATCGTCGCGTCCCAGCCGGTACTGGCATTCGGCCATCAGACTGAGGGCTTCGGCGTTGTTCGGATCGAGGCGCAGCGCCTTACGCAGCAACACTTCGGCGCTTTCGTAATGGCCCAGACGCAGGTGGTTTTCCGCGATGCTGTTGTAAATCGTGGCCGACGTGGAATCGTGATGCAGCGCCTGGTAGTAGCGCACCAGTGCTTCGTTATAGCGGCCTTCCTGTTCCAGAAACAGTCCTTTTAGAAAATAATCGCGCGCTTTTAAACGATATTCATCCGGTGCCTGCGCTTTTGTTTTTACATCTGTCCGCAGCGCCTCGTAACCACCCATGCACTGGGTCAAAAGGACGAGAACTATAAATCCGTTTACTATTTTAATAATTTTTTTCATAAATGAACGCCTAATATAAACTCTATCCCCTATAATAACAAGGGAATGGTGGAAAATTTGAAAACCGTTCCTGTTTTAGGTTTTCTCTTTAATTTTTGCCGTTTCATTTTGTTCCAAAAAGAAAAGAACATTGTGGCTGTTGGAATCAATAATAGATTTTATTTTGAACAGGATAAACGGGATTGGCA
>CAZJNP010000676.1:0-1973 GCA_964547355.1 uncultured Calditrichaceae bacterium | reverse complement strand
GGTTCAGGCCGTCCGATTGTTCCGGTTGCCATTCCGGGTGCTGATGCAGATAGCGCACCGCGAAATCGAAGATCAGATGTTTGCGGATCAATTGCATTAACACATAGCTCATGGAATCGGATTTAACGGGCACGTCGGGATAGATGCCGCCCCGATCGTATACCGGCCTTCCACCTAAAGTAAAATACTTATGCACGCTGTCCGCCGAGACGGAAGTGGAATCATGAATAATGGCACCATTGTTCAGTCCATAGTCTCTTTTTTGAATACAACGTCCGCTGGGAATGTAATATTTTGCCGTTGTGATTTTCAGCTTTATGTTGCGTTTTTTATCAACGGTAAACACCTTTTGTACCAATCCTTTTCCGAACGTTGGCTGCCCGACAATCACGGCGCGATCCATATCCTGCAGGGCACCGGCCACAATTTCAGAAGCGCTGGCGCTGCCGCTGTTTACCAGCACAACTAGGGGCACATTCGGTAGCAAGGGGTCCTGTGTGGTGTAGAATTTAAATTCCTTTTCCCGGAATCCCCTGGTGGAAACCACCAGCCGTCCTTTAGGCACAAACAGATTAACGATCTTCACAGCGGATTCCAACAAACCACCGGGATTGCTGCGTAAATCCAGTATTAACCCATTAAGCTGACCTTGTTTCTGCAAGCTAAAAATCGCCTGCCGCACTTCGTTCGGTGCTTTGTCCGTAAAACCGGTTAAATCGATATATCCGATGCCGGGAGCCGCAAAACCGGCATAGCCCACATCTTTAATAACGATCTCTGCCCGGGTTAGCGTCAGTTCAAAGGGCTCGCTAATACCGGGACGGCGAATCGTCAGGGTCACTTTGGTGCCTACCTTACCGCGCAGTTTACCGGATACTTTGTTAATGCTCCATCCGGCCACGCTTTGCCCATCCACTTTTTCAATCACATCGCCGGCCTGGATGCCCATTCTTTTTGCGGGAGAATCATCAATGGGCGCAATCACCGTCACCTTTTTCCCGCGCAGTCCCACCTCCATTCCCAAACCGCCGTATTTTCCGGTGGTAATGACGCGCAGCGTGCGCTCCCCTTCCTTTTCCAGAAACACGGTGTACGGATCCAGTTCCCCCAGCATCCCGTTAATGGCCGCTTTCATCAACGGATAGGGATCGAGTTGTTCCATATAGTGCTGGGTCAACTGCTCATAGACCCGTTCCATATAAAGCCAGCTTCGTTTAAGCCGGGCATAATAATCGGGATCGTCGTCAGCAAGCAACGGCTGAAACGCGCCAATCCACAGGCTTAAAACCAAAGCGACTACTAAAACATAGGTTCGTCTCATCATTGGTGTACCTATAGGTTATTCCTGATTTTGATTACATGTACTATTTTTTGATGAATTTGTTCAACAGGCAATGCGGCGTCTATTACCACCCAGCGTTGGGGTTCCTGCCGGACCAAATGGTGGTACCCATCATAGATGCGCTGAAAAAACTCCCGGCCTCCTTCTTCCAAACGGTCAGGGCCCCGTCCTCCGTTTTCACGCCGGACGTATGCCTGTTCTGGCGGCAGATCCAGCAAAAACGTAGTGCCCGGCAACACGCCGAAAGTGGCAGCCTGATTGATTTTTTCTACCATTTCCAGGTCAATGCCTCTGCCATACCCCTGATAAGCGGTGGTGGAATCCACATAACGATCTGCAACCACAAACGCACCCTTTTCCAACAACGGAATTATTTTTTCCTTAACCAACTGCGCCCGGGCTGCGCTGTAAAGGAAAATTTCAGTGCGATCGGTCATTTTTTTGTGTCGCCGATCCAGTAAGATTTTCCGAATTTGTTCGGATATCTCGGTACCGCCGGGTTCACGCAGAATGTATACGTCAAATCCTTTTTGCTCCAACCATTCTTTCAATAATCCGATCTGGGTAGATTTTCCGGAAAAATCGATGCCTTCGAAACTCACAAACCGCTTGGTATTGAGCATATCCATAA
>CAZJNP010000675.1:0-1982 GCA_964547355.1 uncultured Calditrichaceae bacterium | reverse complement strand
TTTTAATTCTTTCCGGGGACCACCTGTATCGCCTGGAATACGGCCAGTTTTTCGATTACCACCGCGATATGCATTCAGATATATCCATTGCCGTCAACCCACTTTATGGCAATTATGCATCTGAATTCGGTATTCTTCAAACAGATGATAAGGGCTGGATCAACGAATTTTATGAGAAACCGAAAGATAAAAAAATTCTGGAGCAGTTTAAGGTTGCTCCGGAATTGTTTAAACAGTTTAACCTGGAATCCAAGGGCCGAACCCACGTGGCTTCCATGGGCATTTATTTATTCAAAAAACAGGTGTTGTTTGATATTCTGGAAAGCAGCAAAGAAGAAGACTTTGGCAAAGAGGTCATTCCCGGTGCGTTAAGTTCAAGAAAAGTGGCCGCCTATTTTTTTGACGGCTATTGGGAAGATATCGGTACCATGCGCGCCTTCTTCGACGCACACATGGAATTAACCAAACCCGTGCCGTCTTTTAATTTTTATGATGAAGAATTCCCCTTTTATACCCGTTCTCGATTTCTTCCGGCTTCTAAAATTTACAACTGTCAGATCAATCAATCCATCATTGCGGAAGGATCCATTTTGCTCGGTTCCATCATTGAACATTCGGTGGTCGGCATCCGGGCTTTTATCGAAGAGGGCACATATGTGCGGAATGCAATCATCATGGGAAATAGCCGATATGAAACCATTACGGAGCGGAAAAGAAATAAGGAACACGGGTTGCCCAATTTGGGCGTGGGAAATAATTGCATTATCAGGAATGCCATCATTGATCTGGATTGTAAAATCGGCAATAATGTCCAATTGATTAATAAAGATAATAAATCGCATGAGGACGGCGACAACTACACCATCCGTGACGGCATTATCATTCTCCCCAAAGGGACGGTAATCCCCGACAATACCATCATCTGACGCTGATTGAGCATGGGAAAAAAATTTCTCTACTTCCGGTTAATGGGAATGAACCCCGCCTTTTCCAAAGAGTCGTCATCAAAATTTTTTAAGAATATTGATGTTCATCCCGTTGAAAATGTGCTTCAACTTAATCACCACAATGAACTTCGATTTATCCTGTCCAAAAGTCTTTCTCTTCAAAAAACGCTTACATTTGATCTGCCGGATGTGGGATCGCACGGTGTTTTGTGGCAGGGGCGGGAATGGCCGGATCTGGATATGTTTTTGCGTAAGTATTTTATCCTGCATAGCGCCTTTCTATTTTTCCGGGAAGAAGAACGACTGCCTACCGTATTAAAGGGTCCTTTTAGCAAATACGCCCGACGCTGGACTATTTTAAACTGGCAGGTGTTTCAGTTGCCGGCTTTTGCTTATCTGCATAACCTGATGTTACGCATTCGGGCATCCTCAGACAACGAGGTGACCATCGACAAAAAGTTCAAAAGCTTGCAGAAAAAGTTCAGCACAGTGGAGGGTATCGCCATCACGGATCGGGAATTGAAGATGGCCGCTCAAAGGGACAAACAGATGCCCCGCTCCCGGAAAAATCACGGCCTGCTGACTGAAGTCGATGAAACAAACGGGGGTGCGCTGTCCATTTTGGAACGTTTGAACGACAGAGAAAAGGGGCGGGTGGCGCTGTTGTTCCCTAAGGATTTTAGCTGGTTCTACCGGGCGCATCTTAAAGGGAGCGAAATCATTCTAAGCGACGCTTCCATGACCGATGAAATGAAAGCCCGGGTACTAAGCTGCCGCGAACATTTTAACTTCAGAGATTACACCAACCTGATTTCCGGATTTTTATCCGCCCTAAATCGTTTGCTGCTGACTACGGCGGAGGCGCAGACGGATCTATTCTTTAGCGCTCTGGAGAAGCAATTTCTCGATTTTTCATCCTATGAAAAACAGCGTTTAGAAGCCGGGCTTCAAGAAGACCTGCCAGCCCAGCTATTGAAAACAATCCTGGCCGTTAATTTCTTACTCCGGGTAGAACCTTTCGACAGGGATGAAGAC
>CAZJNP010000674.1:0-1982 GCA_964547355.1 uncultured Calditrichaceae bacterium | reverse complement strand
GTTCCGGACAGGCCAAAAGATGGTGCGCTAAAAGCATTCCGAAAGGTGTTGTCCGAGGCTCGGGTGGTGGCCACGGCGGTGGACGGTCCACTGGGCCCTCGGCACCGGGTGAAAACCGGTGTGATCCGGATGGCATCAGTGTTCGGCTTTGAACTTTTGCCGCTATCCGTGGGCAGCTGTTGGAAAATCGTGTTGAACAGAAGGTGGGACCGGATGGAGCTACCGCTTCCCTTCACGAGGGTATGCCTGGTTTTTGGCAAGCCAATTAATGTACCGCCCAACCTTCGCAATGGGCAGATCTGCCAACTGGTCGACCATCTTGCCGATGCGATTACAGAACTGGATGATAAGGCCCAAAACCTGGCCCATGGCTATAGAGGGTAGATGGCATAAAACGGAAAACGTATGTCGATAAAAGGGTTGCAGCATATTCCATTACATGTTGCTCGAAAGGTTACAGGCTATTTCGGGCTGGCGGCGCTGTTTTTCGCCCTGTCTTTCACCACCCTTTACTTTGTTCATCACTACTTTTCCGCCGGACGCCTGCGGATACCTTCCAACCTGCTTTCGGCAAACGTCATCGGCAGTCTTGCGATTCTCCTGCTGCTGTACTTTCTGGCTGACGGTCTGCGGCTGTATAGTGTCATCCGGGCGATGGGCTTTCGCATCGCTTTTTCATATATTGTCAAACTTGTCTTTGTGAACATCTTCGTGTCCAACGTCACGCCGCTGGCCACCGGCGGCGGTGTGGTCCAGGTCTACTTCATGAAACAAAAAGGCATGCCCGTTGGAGAGGCGACGGCGGCCACATCGATCCGCACCATCCTGGCGGCCTTGATCCTGTTCACCCTCACACCGATCATCATCTGGACCGAGCCGAATCAGTTCCGCATGTTTTTCCACAAAAATCTCCTCTACGGCATAACCGGGGTTTCCTTTGCCTACCTGGCCGTTTTCTGGATTATTCTTTGCAGGATACGGATTATCAAACACTTGATGTTTCGGGGATTGTATCTGCTCAATGCAATGAACGTTGTGTCGCGTCCCCGCTTCAGAATCTGGTTTTTAAAGGTTTCGCGCGAGCTGGACCTGTTTTCCGACGGGTTTAAACGCTATTTCAGGAACAGCCCCGGCTGGGCGGCCCTTTCCGTTTTCTTTACGGCTCTTTTTTTGTTGCTGCTTTTTTCTTTTTCCATTGTTCTGGTCAGGGCCCTGGGGTACCAAGTCCCGGTGCTGACCGTGCTGGCCTTCCAGGTGGTTGTGACATTCTTCATGTACTTTGCACCCACGCCGGGGGCAGCAGGTGTCGCTGAAGGCGGCTACGGCCTCCTGTTTGCCCAACTGGTGCAAAAACAGGATATCGCTCCGCTGATCCTGTCCTGGCGTTTTTTGACCATCTATGTCGGGGTGGTGATCGGTATTGTGATTATGTGCAGGGAAATGTTTCAGCGAAACAAGGCGGATGTGAAATGAACCGTAAAAAGAGACTGACGCTCTGTCTGATTTCCACGCTGGTGTTGATGGCGGTTCTTGTCAGCTACCGGATTTATCTGTTTGTTCGCGAGACGGATTATCAGGCCCTCAACGCCGAAAATATCGAACGGATCGAGACAAGACTCCACAGTAAAACCAGTTACAAATTCGCCGTTGTCGGCAATATCCGCAATTCCATGCGGATTTTCGAAAGACGCATCGCCCCCCTGATGAACGCCAATGGTGCTGATTTTATGATATCAGTGGGAAACGCGGTCTACGACGGCGCGGAAGGAAAATACCGTTTGCTGTACCGCGGTTTAAAAAAGCTGAAGATTCCCTACGTGATGTCCGCCGGGCACAACGAGATTGAGGATTTCGGGGCGGGGAAGTTCTACCGGCATTTCGGGCCCTATTTCTTCTCCTTCCATCTTGACAACGCCGCCTTTATTTTTCTTGACTCCACCGGGCATACCTCCTGGAAATGGCAGCTCCGCTGGTTGGAAGAG
>CAZJNP010000673.1:0-1991 GCA_964547355.1 uncultured Calditrichaceae bacterium | reverse complement strand
TTGCCCGGGCTCAGCCTTAACGTGTTGCGCTGCCAGGGCTGCGGCACCGGCAGACCGTCGTCGGCCACCTGCCAGAAATCGTGTCCGTGCAGATGCAGATAATGTTCTTCCGTGCCCGCATTAATCAAGCGCACGCGGATATTTTCGCCTTTTTTGATAAATAAATTTGGCGTCATGGGATAGGATTTGCCGTTAACCGTAAACCAGTTAGGCACGGGCAACTCACCCGGTGCCCGGCGATTGACCACATAGGGCGGTTGGTAACCGTTTTTTACGGCCTGTACAAATTCTTCCTTGGTATCGAATACGGCAAAGCGTTCTTTGTTAAAGCGGCCATTCTTCATCAGATACATGCGCTCTTTCATCCGTTCCAGCATGCCGTTCATTTCTTCCCGAAGAAAATTCACATCATGCGCCGAATAGAGCAGCGTGTATTCACGGTCGTAAGGGAACTGTTTGCGTATGGGATCGTCGGGATCTTCCACGATGAAGCTGCCGTACATTCCAGCTTGCATATGCAGCAGCGTACCCCAGTGGCAGTGGTAAAAATGCGTGCCCTGCGGTTCGGCGATAAATTCATAAACAAACTCTTTACCGGGCATAACCGGCATTTGCGTAACATAGGGAACGCCGTCCATGCGCCAGGGTACGTGCAAACCGTGCCAGTGAATGGTGTGATTCAATTCGGTTTTGTTTTTGAAGATCACGCGCACTTTATCACCTTTATTCACGCGGATTTCCGGACCGGGCACCTGATTGTTAAAGGCCAGCGTGTGGATTTTAAAACCGGGCACGAGTTCCTGCTGGTGAATATCGATGAACAGGCGGAATTCCTTAACATCACCATTCATTTTCGGCTTCAGGGCAGTTGGAAATTTTTGTGCGTTTGCGGCCATGGCTGATTTGCTCAGCAGTTGAGCCGGTAAAAACGCAGCGGCCGTCAGCAAAGTGGATGTTTGCATAAAGTCTCTTCTTTTCATGAAAGGCTCCTTCATTCTTGCATATTTAAATAGATTTAGATCCGCCCGTAATATAGCGTCAAGAATTGCATTAAAAAATTAATAAAATTTTTTAAACCCGTACATCGTTTACACGGGGCTCAATTTGTTTATTTTTGGTGTATTAATGAACTTTAAACGGGCCATTTATGTGCAATCTTCAATTATAAAAGGTCCCGCTTCATCTGCTCAAACTCTTCTTTGCTGATTTCGCCTTTGGCATAGCGTTGTTTCAATATTTCCATAGGCGATTCATCAGCGCTGCCATGGTCATACCCTCGGTGTCCTATTCCGAAGCCCCAAACGCCTCTGTGGAACAAAAAGACGACGGCAAAAATCAATACCAACCAGAATAACCAGCCAAATCCCATATGCCCAAATCCAAAATCTCCCATCATGGTCTACTCCTTTTCTCTTGCTTCTGCTCCTTCTCTTACTCTTGCTCTTTTTTCTAATCTTTTTACCAGAGTATGAGCGAGAGAACGAGAAAGAACTTTAAATATTTATTCGTGTCAATTCGTGGACATTTCTACAAAGCCTGAATCACCTTCTGCAATTTCTCGCCGATTTGTCCGGCAATTTCAAGCAACTTCTTATTGCCCACACCAATCATGGATTGCACCGGATTAACGGCCGCCACTTCAATTTTTCCTTCGCCGGTTTCCTGAACCACCACATTGCATGGCAACATGGTACCGATTTTGTCTTCGACTTCCAAGGCTTTTATGGCGAAAGGCGGATTGCAGGCCCCCAAAATGCGGTATTTGCGAAAGTCCACGCCCAGCTTGTTTTTGAGCGCAGCCTGTATATCAATGTTGGCCAGAACGCCGAAGCCTTCTTTTTGCAGTTCGGCACTTACTTTTTCGATAACGACATCAAATTCCCCGCTGATGGTTTTGGAATAATAATAACTCATCTTTTCACCTTTTATTCTTTTGCTCCTTCTCATTCTCTTTGTCTTGCGCCCATCTTCTCTTCTAAGGAGTTAAAGCT
>CAZJNP010000672.1:0-1997 GCA_964547355.1 uncultured Calditrichaceae bacterium | reverse complement strand
ACAAAGAACTCTGAATTATTTACACGGCCTAAAAAAAATAAAAAATATATCTGTCTTATTGTTTTTTCATAAATTATATATTTTGGCACAGTCGTTGTATATAGAACAGGTGAACGTGAAGTAAAATAAAAAAAACATAAAGGAGGTGATATTATGGCACTCGTAAAATGGAATCCGCTGAATGAATTAGCCAATTGGGAACGGGAAGTGGATCGTATGATCCGTGACGTACTCAGCCCTGATGTTCGCCTCTTCGAAGATATCAGCCATGTCGTTCCTTTAATCGACGTGGAAGAAACGGAAGATGAATTCAACATCACAGCCGAATTGCCGGGCATGAAAAAAGAAGACATCAAAATTACGTTTCAGGATAATATTCTAACGATTAGCGGCGAGAAAAAAATGGAAGAAAAACGGGAAGACAAAAACTTCCATCGCATGGAACGCACTTTCGGAAAATTTTCCCGCTCCATTGGCATCCCGGCCGGTGTGAAATTGGATAAAATCGAAGCCGAATACAAAAACGGTGTGCTTTACGTCCATATACCGAAGGCAGAAGAGGCGAAACCCAAGAAAATTGATATTAAACTGAAGTAATGATTACTTGGGATATTAAAAAAAAGCAGGCTTTTATGCCTGCTTTTTTTATGGATTAAGTCCGGTATGGCAATCCGTACACAAAGACTCCTTCCATTCTTCATCAATATCCACCGGATGCTTAAATGGCAGGCTTTGATTGAAAACCGCTGTTTGCAGAGCATCAACCGGTCCCTGAGCATCTATCAGATGACAAAGTGTGCAGCTGCGATCAATTCTTTTTTCGCTATCACTTTTATGGGTTCCATTATGACAACGGAAACAACCTTTAAACTCCAGATGGCCGATATTATTCGGATGTATACTCCAGCGTACTTTCATTTCAGGAAAGATATTCTTTTTGTACGCGTTCTGTAATCCTTGGATTGCTTTACGGATTAGTTCTGGTTGTTGTTGGGCAAGAATCGGATATTTTTCAGAATAGAACGTGCTAATCCCATCATCAATCGCCTTCATAGCGCTGTCCGTTGTGGGATATTCCGGCTCGCACAATTCCATGGCAAGTGCTTTTATTAGTGGCAAGGCTTTGGGAATGCTATCGGTAAGCAGCAGGCTATTTACAAAAAATGTAGGAGGCCTGTAATCATGCGACGGACGGTTGTGGCAATCCATACAATCCATGACTCGTTTTTCACCTGTTGCGATTAACATGCTGTCTGGGGGATTTTCTTCATCAATATAGGTGCGTTGTTCGCCGGTTTTTAAATTAGTATAGCGCACCCAGGGCAGATCCTGACGGGTAGAATCACTGGCAATATATTCCACCCTGACATCCGGGTTGATGTGCCAGTGGATACCCTCGCTCAACCCTAGCGAAGAATAACGAGCCCCGATTTTTAAAGTCAGACTGATATTCCACTGGGTATTCTGTTCGTCCGTAAGAAAATGAATGTCATTTTTTTGATTATACGTATAAAATTTTTGCGGCCAATGGCAGCGCTCACAGGTTTCTCTTGCCGGTCGTAAATTTTCTACCGGCGTGGGAATGGGCCTGGGATATTTTTTAAACATGACCGAATAGACCTGATAGAGACCTGATAATTTTGAACGTACATACCAGTCTGCTCCGGCCCCCACATGACATTCCACACAGGCCACGCGAGCATGGGCCGAGTGCTGATAAGCCGTATATTCCGGATTCATCACAGAGTGGCATAACTGACCGCAAAACTGCACCGATTCCGTAAAATGAAAAGCTTCATAACTGCCTACAGCTGACATGAAAAGAAAAATGGTAGTGCCAATCGAAAAAACCAAAACGGCATTTCGATGTGTTTTTAAATTAAGATCCAGTTTAGGCCAGGCGGCTGCGACATCCTTAGAAATTCTTTTCCTGTACACAATCATACCCACTGGAATCAGCAATAAACCGATTACCATAAATACAGGAAGAACTATAT
>CAZJNP010000671.1:0-1997 GCA_964547355.1 uncultured Calditrichaceae bacterium | reverse complement strand
GGTATATGCCATACCGCCGCCTATAATCAGGCTGTCTACTTTATTGAACAAATTCTTAATGACATCGATTTTACCCGAAATTTTTGCGCCACCCAAAATGGCCACAAAAGGACGTACAGGATTTTCGATGGCCTGCCCCAGGTATCTCAATTCTTTTTCAATCAGATACCCGGCGGCTGCCTGTTTAAAGAAACGGGTCACCCCCTCGGTGGATGCGTGTGCCCGATGGGCCGTACCAAAGGCATCGTTAATAAAAATATCCGCACCGTGCGCCAGCTGCTCGGCAAACTGGGGATCGTTATCCGTTTCCTCTTTGTGAAAACGCAGGTTTTCAAGCAAAAGTACCTGCCCGGGCTTTAACGAGGCTTTCAGCTTATCCACTTCCGGCCCGATACAATCGGGTGCCATAATCACATCCACTCCTAATAACTCTTGCAATCGCTTTGCCACAGGTTTTAGCCGCATCTCTTCCCGCACTTGCCCTTTGGGTCTGCCCAGATGGCTGCAAAGAATGGGCATGCCCCCTTCTTCCAATACCTTCCGAATGGTTGGCAGAGAGGCCTGGATGCGGCGGTCGTCGGTAATCTGTCCTTGTTCGTTCAACGGTATGTTAAAATCGCAACGAATAAGCACCTTTTTGCCTTTCAAGTCCAACTGATCTATGGTTAATTTAGCCATCGCTTTACCCTACCTTTTTACTTTTATGAATGATCTTTACACAGATTTTCTTTAATCCGAACGAGCTCGAAATTAATACCAAGTGCAAATGGTTCGCTCCGGTTCTAAATTTATTGATCGAACTTTTTTAATGAATTACTTGTAAATATTTTAAAATTTAAAAAAGGGGGCAGAATCAAAACTACCCCCGATGGTTAATTTACATATTGGCCATTTTCTTCAGCAGATCATAAGCGCGGTTGGAATAGCCCCATTCGTTGTCGTACCAGGACAGCACTTTTACCATGTTGCCTTCCATTACCGCCGTAGAGAGACTGTCGAAAATACTGGAATGGGGATTCCCGATAATATCCACGGAAACGATGGGGTCTTCGCAATATTCCAGGATTCCTTTCATTGGGCCTTCGGCGGCCTGTTTCATAGCGTCATTCACTTGCTCTACCGTCACGTTTTGTTCCAATTCGGCCACCAGGTCCACAATGGAGCCGTCGCTTGTAGGTACACGCATGGCCATGCCGTCCAACTTACCGTTCAATTCCGGGATCACTTTGCCAACGGCCTTAGCAGCGCCGGTAGTGGTGGGGATCATGCTGACCGCAGCGGCCCTGGCGCGCCGTAAATCACTGTGTGGCAGGTCCAGAATGCGCTGATCGTTGGTGTATGAATGCACCGTGGTCATCAAACCGCGCTTTACGGTGAAATTATCATGCAGCACTTTTACCAGTGGCGCCAGGCAATTGGTCGTACAGGAGGCGTTGGAGACAATTTTATCTTCCGCACGTAGTTGATCGTCGTTAACGCCCAGTACGATGGTGTTGTCGATTTCGTCTTTTGCCGGAACAGTCAACAGCACCTTTTTAGCTCCGGCCTGAAGGTGCATTTCAATTTGCGCTCTTTTACGAAATACACCGGTGGATTCAACCACAACATCCACACCCAGTTCTTTCCAGGGTAAAGCGGAAGGATCGCGTTCGGCCAAAACTTTTATCTTGCGATCGCCGGCAATCAGAAAATCCCCTTCTGCCTTTACCGGAACCGGATAACGACCGTGAACGGAATCGTATTTTAACAGATGTGCCAATGTTTTGGAACCTGTTAAGTCGTTAATAGCCACAAATTCCACGTCGGGGTCGTTTTGCCCGGCCTTAAAAATCAAACGCCCGATGCGTCCAAAACCGTTAATCGCTACCTTAATACTCATAATTCGTCTCCTTGCATTTTGTGATTTTTTTGATTTTATCCTGAACTCATTATTGGCATTATTTCTTAATCCTTTAGTAAAAATCTTTTTGGTATGCCTCCGCTGCTTAGGGGAATAG
>CAZJNP010000670.1:0-2000 GCA_964547355.1 uncultured Calditrichaceae bacterium | reverse complement strand
GATTGAAACAGTTCCGTCAGGAAGTTATGCAATTAAAAAAAGAGAAGCTTATATTTTACGCGCTTTTTTGGGCTCCTGCGTGGGTGTGGCTTTAATCGATAAGGAAAATCGTATCGCTGGGTTGTATCATATCCTTTTACCGGAACCCCCATCTAAAGGTGCGGTTCAGGAGCCAGAAAAGTATGCTTCCACTGGCATGTCCCTATTTTTGGAAGATATCTTACATCATGGCGCAAAAAAGGAGAATCTGGAAGCCTTTATTGCCGGTGGCGCTTTGGTAGGGCAGGTATCTCTGACGGACTTGCGTCTGGATATCGGGGGTAATTCTGCTGAAGTGGCCGCTAATTTTTTAGCCATGGAAAAAATTCCTGTTAAAAAAATGGAAACAGGAGGATATCTTTCCTCCCAGATTTCACTAAATACTGCCACTATGGAGTGTACGATTGAAGCAGTCATCACCATGCACCCAAATTTCCACCAGGAAGAAGCCTCTTCCCAAGAACACAATATCGAGGAAGCAATCCAGCAAATTAAACCCATTCCCCAAATTGCCCTTAAAGTCATTCGAATGATTAACTCCCAGAAGGTTTCCATGGAGACGATTGCCGAACAAATACGTCAGGATCAGGTGCTTACGGCAAAGGTGCTGCAATTAAGCAATTCTGCGTATTTTAATACCGGCAAAAAAATCGACTCCATTGACCGGGCTTTGATTTATCTGGGTGAAAAACGTATACTATTGTTAACCATGTCGGTTTTTACGGAATTGTTTTATCAACAAGTAAAAACCGGATATTCCCTGTCAAAAGGGGGGTTATATCGCCACGCTTTAGGTGTTGCTCATATTGCGGAAAAGATTGCTTTTGAGCTTAATGAAGTGGCCAGTGATATTGCATATACAGCGGGATTACTTCATGATATTGGTAAAGTGGTTCTGGATCAGTATATGGCAGCTGATTTTCCACTATTCTATAAAAAGATGATAGAAGGTCCTTACCGTCCTTTCAATGAAATCGAAAAAGAAGTTTTCGGAATGGATCATAATGAAATAGGCGGACTTCTTGCGGACCGCTGGGATTTGCCAGAAACCGTTAAAGAGGTGGTGGCTTTTCATCATATCCCGGAAAAGGCAACGCAAAATCCGAAATTAACACATATTATTTACCTTTCCGATTGGCTACTGCATCGTTTCCAGAGCAATATGACACTAGGGACGATTTCCGGCGATCATCTTGTCCAGAGGTTGGATGCGCTTGGAATAACCAGCTCTGAACTTTTACAGTTGATTGATAAAATTGAATGGAACAAAATCGATTTGCTTAGTGTGGCTACCGGATTGCCGGAATAAAAGCGAAGTTCTTTATTTGATAAGACCTAATTCTTTAATTTCTCCGATTATTTTTTCTTTAGTAAAGGGTTTGGCGATGTAGCGATCGCAACCGGCTTTCGAGGCTTTCCGAACGGTTTCTGCGTCGTTTAAGGTGGTAATCATTATTATTTTTGCCCGGTCATCTTGAGAAACAATCGTTTCGTTTTCAAATTTCCTGATAGTTTTTAACACTTCTATACCGTCCACTTCCGGAAGTAAAATATCCAAACAAATTAATTGATAGGGGTTTCCCTGTACATAGGCCTCGGCAAATTTTTTAATGGCCTCCTTGCCATTACTTGCCTTGTCCACTTCGCTATAAGGCTCGAGAAAACGTTCTAAAATAATGGCCAAAAAATGTACATCTTCAACGATTAATGTGCGCATCCTTATCCTGCTTATTTCGCCGTTGTTTGATTAAACAATTTTGTGAATTACTGTTGCTCTTGTTTTTAATCCTTGCAGGATCCTTATTGCATTAAACGCGTTGTTTAAAAAATTTGCGTTATGCGTCCAAACAACGGTCTTTTTATTTGCTCATTTCTCAATAATCGAATTTCCCAGGCAATACTTTAATAAAGTTAAACCGTTCTGTGATTTTTTCCTATACATTCATCCAAATATTGTGGAT
>CAZJNP010000669.1:0-2008 GCA_964547355.1 uncultured Calditrichaceae bacterium | reverse complement strand
ACATCGTAGAGGTCGAGAGTTCGAGTCTCCCCCGTCCCACATTCGACCACGAGCGCGTTCTCGTGGTTTTATTTATTGATGGTTTTGTTTTGGAGAGTTTTTTTGAGTCAAATTACGATAAAATTTCCCGACCAATCACAGCAGGAATTCAAGGCCGGGATTACACCGTTGGAAATTGCCAGGTCGATCAGTAATTCGCTTGCCAAGCGCGCGATTGCCGCTAAGTTCAATGGGCGTGTGATCTCATTAACGGAGCCTTTGAACGAATCCGGCGACCTGCAAATTTTGACCTTTAACGATGAAGAAGGTCGGGATGTTTTCTGGCATTCATCCGCCCATTTGATGGCGCAGGCCATCAAGCGTCTTTTTCCTGAAGCGCAACTGGGGATCGGCCCCCCTGTGGCTGACGGGTTCTATTATGATATTGAACTGGATCGTCCGATTTCTCCGGAGGATTTTCCGGCCATCGAACAGGAAATGGCCAAGATCGTGGAAGAGAATTTACCCACGCAGCGCCAGGTCATGACGCCAAAAGAAGCCATCGATTTCTTTAAAAAGAAACATGAGCTGCTCAAGGTGGAATTAATCGAGGAGCTGAAAGACAAAGGCGAAACCATCACGGCGTATTCTCAGGGTGAGTTTACCGATTTATGCCGCGGTCCGCATGTACCGACTACCGGGTATCTCGGTAAGAATTTTAAGCTGTTATCGGTTGCCGGCGCTTACTGGCGCGGAGACGAACATAATAAGATGCTGCAAAGAATTTACGGGACGAATTATCCGGATAAGAAAATGCTCAAGCAGCATCTCAAGCGTATCGAAGAGGCCAAAAAACGAGACCATCGTCGTTTGGGGCGCGAACTGGACCTGTTTAGCATTCAGGATGAAATTGGTCCCGGACTGATCCTTTGGCACCCCAAAGGGGCTCTGATGCGCCACATTATCGAAACATATCTAAAGGAAGAGCTGCTGGCGAACGGGTACCAACTGGTAAGTACGCCCCATGTGGCCAGACATCATCTTTGGGAAATCAGCGGGCACACCAGCTTTTATTCCGAAAATATGTTTCAGCCTATGGAAGTGGAAGAAGTGGCTTATCAGCTAAAGCCCATGAACTGCCCGTTCCATATGATGATTTACAAATCGAAAATCCGCAGCTATCGCGAACTGCCGATACGTTTTGCGGAGCTGGGTACCGTTTACCGTTATGAACGTTCGGGTGTGCTGCACGGGCTGATGCGGGTAAGGGGTTTTACCCAGGATGACGCCCATATTTATTGTCATCCCAACCAGTTGACCGATGAAATTATTCGGGTTCTGGAGCTCAATAAAAAAGTGCTTTCCCGATTCGGGTTTGAGGAATATGACGTCTATCTTTCAACCCGGCCGGAAAAATTTGTTGGCAGCGAGGAAAGCTGGGAGCACGCAACTGAAGCGCTAAAACAGGCCTTAGAGCAACAGGGTGTGGAGTATCGTGTCGATCCTGGTGAAGGCGTGTTTTACGGCCCCAAAATTGATATTAAAATTAAAGATGTGTTGGGACGTAGCTGGCAATGTTCCACCATTCAGGTGGATTTTAATCTACCCGAGCGGTTCGATTTGAATTTTGTAGATGCGGACGGACAGCGGCATCGCCCGATCACCATTCATCGGGCTTTGTTAGGTTCCATCGAGCGCTTTTTTGGTGTTTTAATCGAACATTATGCCGGGAATTTTCCGCTGTGGTTAGCCCCGGTGCAAACGGCGATTCTTCCCATCGCCGACCGCCATTTTGATTTTGCCGCTCAAGTCCAGGCCCAATTACAGGCCGCAGGCATTCGGGCGGAAACGGATTTCCGTAATGAGAAAATCGGTTTTAAAATCCGGGAAGCCGAAGTGAATAAAACGCCCTATATGCTCATTATCGGAGACCGGGAAGCCGAACAGGAAAAGGTAGCCGTGAGGAAAAAAGGGGAAGGCGATCTCGGTCAGATGGCGGTGGAAGCGTTCAAAGAATATTTATTAGAAC
>CAZJNP010000668.1:0-2015 GCA_964547355.1 uncultured Calditrichaceae bacterium | reverse complement strand
GCGTCGGCCATAATCAGACCGGCGCCTTCGATGTCCATTTCGCTGTAACCCAGGTAATTCAAAAACCGCATCCTGGCTTCATGAATGATCCCCAACAGGGCGTCGTTACCCAAATGGTTGCCGTAATTGATGTCGGTAATGCGAATCTCAATCTCGGTGGAGAAAATGTAACTCCGGGGCATGTTTAGTTTGATACGCGCCATAGGCTAATGTCCTGTGAAAGTTGGATTAATATACAGAAGAAACGGAAAAAAACGCAAATCATCGATGAGCTGGTAGCGGGGCAGAACAGAATTCTGCGATCAGGTTTAATATTGCAACGGATTAAAAAAGGTGGTATTTCTCAAAAAAAATATGGATCAGTTCAATGGCGCGATTTTGATCCATAAAAAACGGACTAGTGGCGATGGTGATTAACGCCGCTTTTTCAATATAGCGTTTAATTTTTTCCATTTTTTTGTCATAACCAATATATTCCATTTCCGGAGCGAAAACATCCAGATCGATATCCAGCACAAATTTTTCCGGGATCGTATTCTCAAAGGAGAACGTACTATCCACTACTTCCACATCCGAAAAAAGCCCCAGCCGCAAAGCCGGAGTGATGAACGTGGCCACGTTCAGTGTGAAGTTGGTGTATTCAAACACATCTTTCAGCGTAAATGTCTGGTCGAGTTCAAACGGAAAAAAGAAGGGCGGTTTGTGCATGTCGCTATGCATATCCACATGGATCAGCTTAAGGCCCGGCTCCAGGATTTTTTGCAAAAAAGCGGCCATCCAGAAAAAGAAAGCGTGGTTGTGGTTGTCAAACAGAAAAATATCCTTATTCGCTGCGCGGTAATAGATAAAGCGCTTCAGTCCGGGCATGTTTTTTTCCGTTCCCTCTTCCACTTCGCTGAAGGCGATCTGATCGCCGATCTCCAGTTGGGAAGGCAGACCCGGCTCCAGCGGCGGAACGTAAATACGCTTGTTCTGACGTTTAAAGTAAGAAAACGCGTTATTGCCGCTGGGCGTGGTAATGTAAAACCCGTGATAATATGTTTGCAGCGGTTTAATGTCCATGGATCATTACAAATTTAATTTGTTTTGTCGGATGATTCGTGAATGAAAAAAAGACGGAAGGAAACGGTCCATTTCCCTCCCGCCTGTGTTCAGTCGTCTGATACGGATGGCGAAAAATCGGATTCGCCGAAACCGCTTTTTTTTATTTTTCTTCCAAATCCAGTTCTTTCACCGCGTCAATAATAGTGCCGTCGCGCCATTCGATCACTGCCACCACGTTGTCTTTAACGCGCGGTTTTTGTGGTTTTCCGGTGATCTGGATTGCTTTTTCATGAAGTTCTTCAATAGACACGATCGGCAGGTCGCTGCCTTTAAGCCTATCCAGCAAGTCCTGACGTTTTGGGTTAATGGCGATGCCGTGGTCGGTTACCACCGCGTCGATCACGTCTCCGGGGGCGGTGATGGTGTGCACCCGATCCACGATAATGGGATTGGTTTTGCGGTAAAGCGGCACGGTAATAATGGTCATATAGGCGTCGGCTGCATCCTGAAAACCGCCGATGCCGTGCAAAAGCCAGCCGTCGGAATGGGTATTGACATTAACGTTAAAATCGAGATCGATTTCCGTGCCGCCCAGCACAGAGGCTTTTACCCGCGGTGCAAAACAGCCCTTGGTGTGATAATTGTAAGAAACAAACGGATTGGTCTCAATGTGGTTCCAGTTGTTCCGCAGGGAACGTACGCCTGCCAAATCAAATGACTGGCCGTCCAAAATGAACTTGGTCAGGCCTTCTTCCAGCATGTTCACCAGGGTCTGGGTGGAACCGCCGCGCACGAAATCGGCCACCACCTTTTTCTGGCGCATGTATTCCGCCACGTACTGAATGAAAGCTAAGGACATGCCGCCGGCGCCGGCCTGAAAAGAAAACTCTGGTTCGTCGATCAGGCCGCTGTCGCGCACCAACTGGGCCGCCCAGGCTGCGATTTTCAGACGATCCGGATCGGTGGTTACT
>CAZJNP010000667.1:0-2020 GCA_964547355.1 uncultured Calditrichaceae bacterium | reverse complement strand
CCATAAGAGTGGGCGATTTCCACATTGTCCGGAAAGGGAAAGAAAGCGTCGGACACCAGCATGGCGTTGGCCATTTCCCGTTCGATGTACTGTTGCAAGCCTTCCAGTGAACCGCTGTATTCCAACTTCAGATTCTCCTGAGCGCGTTTTAAAGCCAGCTCCGTGGAATTCACGCGGTTGGGCTGACCGGCGCCCATTCCCAGCAGTTGCATTGTGCCGTCGACCAGCTGACGTACGATTACTATGGCATTGGATTTAATCTGCCGCACAGCGATTAAGCCAAATTGTAGTAAATCATCGGAAATTTCCTCCGCTTTTTGCGTAACGGTTTCCGTTTTCTCCAGCAGTTTGTCGTCCGTAGTTTGCAGCAGCAGGGCGTTGAACAGAACCTTCATTTCCTGCTGCGGTTGTAACAGAGCCGGATCAAACTCCACAACGCGTAGATTTTTATGCAGAAACAAGTATTCCAGAGCTTCTTCGGAAAATTTAGGAGCAACGACAACTTCCACAAATTTGCGCAAGACTTTGTTTTCGGCATCCAGTTGCAAAAAGGTCACCGTGCTTTTTTCCACCTTTTGATTAAATGCAATTACCGAACCGAAAGCCGACACCGGATCGCCGGCCCAGGCCGCCTCGAGCACCTGACGCTGGTCGCTACCCTGAGCCAGTCCGCAAGGATTGTTGTGTTTGATGACCGCACAGCCCTGATCTTTTAAATCGCGCACGGCTTCCAGCGCACTATGCAAATCCACAATGTTGTTGTAAGAAAGCTCCTTGCCGTGCAACATACGCAGGTCGTGTATGGAATTATTGACGTTGCGCTTGCGCAGAAAAAAGGCGGTTTGATGACCATTTTCCCCGTAACGCAAGGTTTTGGCGGAGTCGTAGGCCAGACGCAGCGAAAGAGCTCCGGCGGTTTCGTCAAATGTAGAAGCAATCATGGCATCGTAATCCGCCGTGGCGTTAAAGGCCTTGCGCATCAGCTTAAAACGTGTGTCATAGGAAAGCGCGCCCTCATTAACTTCCAATTCATCGATGATGTCGTGGTAATCTTCGGGATCGGTCACAATAGCTACGTATTTGAAATTCTTGGCCGCAGCGCGCACCATGGTCGGTCCGCCGATGTCAATGTTTTCAATCAGCGTATCGAAATCTGCCCCTTTGTTTTTAACCTGCTCAAAGGGATAGAGATTGCACACCACCATATCGATGGGCTGAATGCCAAGCTTTTGCGCTTCTGCGCCATCTTTTTCGCGGTCGAATAGAATAGCGGATTCTATCTGAAACGAAATGGTTTTCATTCGACCGCCAAAGGCTTCGGGATTGCCGGTGACGGTGCTGATGTCGGTAACCGGAATGTTAGCCGCTTCCAGCACCTTCTTCGTACCGCCAGTGGATATGATTTCGCAGCCGTATTGTACCAGCGTCCGCGCCAAAATGGCAATGCCACGCTTGTCGGATACTGAGAGTAATGCGCGTTTGATTTTAATTTTTGTCATTATAAGCTCCTCACATTTAAGGGCCGAGAACCAAGCGCCAAGGGCCAAGGTTACTCACTCAATCTTTTTTTAATCAATCCATTAATTTGCTTCCGCACGGAGCGAATTTTGTGTAAATATTCATCAAATTCCTGTTCCGAAAGGGCTTTAATATCTAAGAGTACAAAAAGCATGGATTCAACCTCCGACGTTGACCGTTTAGCATATTGATAGAATCGAATCTTTTCCGCTTTGCCTGGGCAATCAAATCCTTCTGCGATATTATTCATAATTGAAAGAGAAGCGCGCAAAAGTTGATCCCGAATCCAGTAAGCATGCTTGAGAGTTGCCCGTGATTCAAACAGTTGGTAAAGGACAAGAAGCATTTGCCTCATTTCTGTCCACACTGGAAATTCACTAAAATTTTTATACTTGCTCATAGGAATCTCAGATGATGTTCAAACTTAAATTTATTAATAAACTCTTTTCTTCTACCTTACTACCTTTTTCCTTCCTTGGCCCTCGGCTCTCGGCCCTTGGCC
>CAZJNP010000666.1:0-2020 GCA_964547355.1 uncultured Calditrichaceae bacterium | reverse complement strand
TTCGTTTACGTTTCTGCCCACCGGTGGCGTAAGCACTTCGTAGCCCTGAACCACGCCGTCCGGGTCAATGATGAAGCGGCCGCGCGTTTCCACGCCTGCGTCTTCGTCGTACACGCCGTAGATTTTACCGACCCGGCCGCCGGCATCCGAGGCCATGGGGAAGGGCACGCCGCCTTTGACCATTTTGGACAGTTCGTTTTCGTCCCACATCTTGTGGACGAAGATGCTGTCGATGCTCATGGAGATGACTTCCACGCCCAGCTTCTGAAGTTCGGGGTACTTTTCAGCAACTGCTGAAATTTCCGTCGCTCAGACAAAGGTGAAATCGCCTGGATAAAAGCACAACAGCGTCCATTTACCCAGATAATCAGACAGCTTCACCTGGGTAAACTTGCCTTTGTGATATGCCGGAGCAATAAAATCTGGGGCTTTTTTCCCTACCTGAATCATAGGTGTTTCCTCCTTTTCAATGGTTTCTTTTTCTTCGGACACTTCCGGGGCAGGCTCCCCGACGGGACCGCCGGTAGGCCGGGCACAACCAACATTCAGTTCTTCCGCCATTTGCCCTCCTTGTTTTTACTTATGCTAAAGTAATCGATTATTTCCGTGAAAGATATGTAATGCAGAAATCCGGAAACATCATAAATGATAATCCAATTTTAGCTGCAAATAGCTTTTTATGCAAATCTATTACTGTCCAAAATAAATAAATATTTTTTAATTGTTTCATAATTAGGGAATAAGTTCTGTTTTTAAACCACCCTGTGCCGCTACCGCGTCACTGTCCCCCCCTTGAAATCAAGGGGGGACCATCGGGGGTATCCAAATTTTCCCGTAAAAAAATATTTTAGACCAGTACGATCCAACTCATTTTAATAACAGACATTTCCTGGTTACGGTAAAATCGCCAGCCGTTAACCGGTAAAAATAAATCCCTGAAGACATTTGAGCAGCGTTCCAGATGACGCGGTGCGCGCCTTCATTACGATACCCGTTCACCAATATTTTCACCAGCCGCCCATTTGCGTCATAAAGGGACAAAGTCACTTTCCCGGCCCGCGCCAGGCGGTAAGCGATAACGGTGGACGCGTTAAACGGATTGGGATAGTTGGGACTCAGTGCGTAACCTTGTGCGGGACGGTTCCCGTCGGCAATGATTCCGCTTGCTACATCCGAATAGAGCGAGACCGTAGCGCTGACGTGCTGCGGGTTGTTCAGATTGCGGTCGTTGGAAAACACGGCGTACCAGTTGCCCGTAGCTGGGACGTAAAACGTGGTTTCTGCGCTGCCGCTGTTCTCTGCGATATGAAAGGCGTCAAAGGAAGAACCTTCGGTATAACGCTGGTAGTTGGCGCTGTCGGTCATAAAAAAGTCGATCCAGCCGTTTTCGATGTTTTTGCCGGTTTGGGAATCGTCCGACACGTCGTCCATCCAGATATTTCCGAACAGGATTTGTTCCGGTGTGTTGTAATCGATGACCATGCGGTAGTGGGACTCCTGCGCCTGGGGCGTATCGACCGCCGTCCAGCTCAGTGACGGCATGGTGCCCGATACCTGGAACGACTTATCGTATGTTTCGCCCGCCACAGTGTTGGAGGTAATCTGCACCACTTTATTGGATTCCTCGGGATAATCGCCGATGTCGGAATTAACGCGGGCGGCAAAATCGCGACCGTCGCCCACAACCACAGAGACCTTTCCTTCGTTGTTGGTCAGCGCGTAAAAGTCCGTCCAGTAGATGGGATAGTCAAAATCCTTGATGTAGAACCACACCTCAGCGCCGTCCACCGGATCGCCGTTGGCGTCGCTGACGTAGATGTTGATGGTGGCCGTGCCTTCCGAATAGCGGTCGGTCACCGAGGTAACGTAGCCGTCGCTGCGGATTTCGAATACGGTGCCGAACACTTTGCCCCATCCGTTTTCGTAAACCAACGGCCGGTCGATGTAGTTGTTCACCGGCTCCCACTGCACCCAGTCTTCGTCCCAGAACTCGTTCCAGGTGTGGTCGGTGGAATAGGAG
>CAZJNP010000665.1:0-2024 GCA_964547355.1 uncultured Calditrichaceae bacterium | reverse complement strand
TATCAGAATTATAAGGAGAGAAGGATATACTACCGGATTAGCCAGGAATTGGAAGAAATAATTCCAAAGCAATCAACCATCTCCTGTAAAAATTTTATGATACCCTTCTGGGGCGGTTTTCGTTTCAAAAAGCTTCCCATAGCAAGCGTGTCTGAACTGCATGCTTATCTTAAAAAAAATCATGTTACCTACCTGATTCTTGGCGATGAAGTATTTTCCTTCCGAAAAGAATATGCACCGATTCTCCGCGGGAATCACAACGATTTATTCCAAAAGATTAAAATACTTAAACAGGGAGAAAAAGAATTTCAGGTTTACAGAATAATGTAAATAAAAAAATCTTGCTCACCGGCGGAACGGGTTTTATTGGCAGTCATCTCATACAGGAACTGACCCAGGAACAGTTTCAAATTGTAGCTATAGTGAGAAATGAGGAAAAATTTAAGGAAAAAACGCGCATCTCAGAACGTAAAAATCTGAGGGTTGAAAAAATCTTGTTTCTTACGGATAGGGAGCTGCAAACATTAACAAACGAACGGTTTGATGCCATTATTCATTTAGCCGCTATCCGCGGGGAGTCAAATGTACCGGAGTCTGAATATCAAAGAGTTAACGTAGCCGGAACAGAGGCTTTGCTTAAATTTGCCCGGGAAAACAATATTCCGAAATTTATTTACATCAGCACGGTAGGAGTTTTAGGAACCATACCACATCTTCAGCCGGCCGGTGCGGATAACGAGCCCAATCCGGATAACAAATACCATACATCCAAATGGCAAGCTGAGCAACTGGTGCGGAGTTATCATGGAACAGCCTTAAAAACATTGATCTTACGCCCGACGATTACATACGGAACTGGTGATAACGGCTTTATCCCTAAAATGATCGCCATGGTTCAAAAACGCCGATTTTTTTACCCGCGTCGGCCCGTGCGTATTCATTTGCTGAGTGTGCGTGCTTTAAGCGATTTAATCGTTCAGATGCTCAAAAAGAATTCCTATGATGGAAAGGCGTATCTTGTTGCTGACAAATCGCCGATTCTATTAAAAGACCTGGTGGATTTGATTTCTAAACGCTGTCTGGGTAAAAACTACGCGTCTCTTTTTCAAATACCCACTTTGGCATTCAGAGCGGCGGAAAAACTGTTTGACTTAACCGCGCAAAAGCAGTTGGCCACCAGTATCCGCCTGATCAGCAGAGACTGGACCTATGATATTTCTGAAACGGTTACAAAACTCGGATATCGCCCTAAAGACACTTTTATGGAATTATCTTCTATCTTGATAAGAAAAAATGACAAGGAATAATATGAAATACCCCAACCCCTTTCTTGCCATTATGGATACCTGGCCAACTTATTTTGAAAATATGGACGAAGGCCTGGGGACCACTTATGAACGGTTTATATTACACTGCTATTTTAAGCAGTTGAAGAACAAATATCAGATTGATAGCGTGCTAGAGGTGCCCAGTTTTGGCATGACGGGCATTTCGGGAATTAACAGTCTCTGGTGGGCGGCGAACGGGGTACAAACCACCATCGTGGATAATCACAAGAACAGGATTCGGCAAATCCAGTCGGTTTGGAACACATTGGGGCAAACAGCCCGGTTCGAATATGTGGATGATTTCTATAAGCTTCCTTTTAATTCACAATCGTTCGATATGGGCTGGAATTTTGCCGCCTTATGGTTTATTAAGGATTTGAATTTGTTTTTCGCAGAACTCAAACAAATCGTCCGAAAAGTGATCTTTATCTGCGTACCAAACCACACAGGACTGGGATACCTTCTCAGAAAATTGGCATACAAGAACGATATTCCGCATTTATATCCTGAAAATATTCATCCGCGAAAAGTCATCTCAGCCGTTCAGGATGATCAATGGCGCCTAGAAGACAGCGGTTATCTGGATATTCCGCCCTGGCCGGATATCGCCATGAAAAAGGAAGATATTTTAAAAAAGGCGGGATTGGGATTCTTAATTAAAAATAAATATTCGCACAATTCGGACGAATATAGAAC
>CAZJNP010000664.1:0-2028 GCA_964547355.1 uncultured Calditrichaceae bacterium | reverse complement strand
CGGTGAGTATTCTGGTATTTATGATGGTGCTCGAACAAACCGGAGAGATTGCAGTAAATATTGCCGAATCTGAAAAACAGTTACGGATGTTATTCGAAAGCGCTCCGGAAATGATTTTTCTGGTGGATATGACAAATTTCCACATAATTTTGTTTAATCAAATGGCCAGAGAATTGTTAGGGTATGAAGATCAGGAAATACTACTACAGGATTTCGGCATGCTTTTTCAGGATCGGTTTGAAACGTTTAAACAAGAAATAAAACAGGTTCCGACCAATGAACTGATAAAAATTTCTAATTATCGTTTTGTAAAAAAGAATGGCAAAACAGTGGATGTAGAAGGAACCGGTTCTCATATTCAGTGGGAAGGTGAAGAATTATTCATTTTCTTTTTACGAGATGTAACCGAACAGAAAAAAATTCAAAAAGAGATCATAGAGAACGAACGAAAATATCGTAATTTATTTGATAATGCCAGTGATGCCATTATTTTATTAAGCGGCGGCAGAATTTTTGATTGTAATAACAAAGCCACGGAAGTTTTTGGAGTGACCCGAATGCAGCTAATGCAAGCCATGCCCCAGGACTTTTTGCCCGAATTTCAATTAAATGGCAGTCGCTCCATTGATCTGTTTACAGAACATATGACCGCATCGCTACAGGGCAAAAACAGTCGCTTTTCCTGTCAGTACAAGAGAGGAGACCATACTCTCTTTGACGCCGAAGTAAGTTTGAACCGGGTGGAAATAAAAGGGGAAATTGTCGTACAGGCCATTATACGTGATGTTACGGAGCAAAAACAACTGGAACGTCAATTAAAAGAAGCACGGGATAAAGCGATTGAAGCTTCGCGTACCAAATCAGAATTCCTTGCAAATATGAGTCATGAAATTCGCACACCAATGAACGGTGTGATCGGAATGCTTGATTTATTGTCCAGTACCGAACTAAATGCCGAACAAAAGGATTTTGTGGACACGGCAAAAATTTCCGCGGAATCCCTCTTAACCATCATTAATGATATCCTCGATTTCTCAAAAATAGAGGCCGGACGTCTTGAAATCGAAATTACCGACTTAGATGTCCACACAGTAATTGAAAATGTTGGCGAAACCCTGGCAAAGCAAGCACACGAAAAAGATCTGGAATTCATTTGTTATACGGATAAATCGGTACCACCAAACCTAAAAGGTGATCCTGTACGGTTGCGTCAGATTCTGATCAATTTTGCCAACAACGCGATAAAATTTACCGAAAAAGGCGAAGTGGAGGTTTGCTGTTCCCTGCACCGTCAAGAAAAAAATCAGGTTTGGCTCAAATTTTTTGTTAAAGACACCGGTATTGGAATCCCTAAGGAAAAACAGCAAAAAATTTTCCAGGCTTTTGAACAGGCAGATGGCTCCACCACACGTAAATATGGCGGTACAGGTCTTGGATTGGCTATTGCACGTCAACTAATCGATTTAATGAATGGGCAGCTGGAATTGAACAGTAAGGAAGGAGAAGGCAGCACATTTACATTTTATATTCCTTTCACCATGGGAGAAAAAGAAAAATATCTGCCTATGGAGCTAAAAAAGAGTATTCGGGGGAAAAAAGTACTCATCATAGACGACAATGCCACCAATCGAAAAATATTGGAACAAATGCTGGCAAATTATCATATGATTTCTGTTTCAGCTTCCAATGGCAGAGAAGGGTTGAAAAAAATTAAAGATGCCGTTGATAATAACGATCCTTTTCACTTGCTGCTTCTGGATGTAAGAATGCCGGAGATGGACGGGAAAGAAGTGTTGCAGAAACTTAAAAAAGCCGGTTATTTGCCATTCCTTAAAGTGGTTATCTTAAGTTCCTCAGGCAGCCCCTCGGAAAATCGCTGGTTCATCAAAAACGGAGCCCTTCGATTTTTGTACAAACCTATAAAACAAGCCAAATTACTGGAAACTATTCAGCAAATTTTTATTCAGGGGGAATTTGCATCCCAGCCCGAACAGGAGTCCAAAGAAAATATCAAAAAAGATATAAAAG
>CAZJNP010000663.1:0-2038 GCA_964547355.1 uncultured Calditrichaceae bacterium | reverse complement strand
TCTCCAGCCGGGGATATTTATCGGTGGTGCGGTTAAGGTACCCTTGTTTCAGGGCGGCGTAAATCAGGCGGCGCAGTGTTTGCAAATCCTTACCGCTCAAAGCGCCGAACGCGGCGCTGTTTTCCACATGCCACTTGCCGGCGCTGTCTGAATCTCCGTGGAGAATTCCGGCAATACGATTGATGCCGAAAACGCCGTCAAATTCCAGCACCGCTTCCAGCAGGGCAACCATATCGTCTTTTTTGGTTTTCACCCGGACGTTTTCCTCCGGAGAACGCCAGTTTAGGCAAACGTCGCAGGCGCCGCAATTTTCCTTGTCGTATTTTTCGCCAAAATAATCCAGAATGTATTTCCGGCGGCATATTCTGCCGCGCACATAGTTTTCGATCTCCTCCAGCCGCTGCAACTGAATTTCGTACTGTCGCTGGTATTCCTTAAAATCGATCGGTACCTTTTCCCAGGGTTGATATGCAGAGGTGAGTACAATCCCGCGGCCGCGAAAAGGCGGCGAATAGTGCAGCACGCCCTTTTCTGCCATCTGCTTGATAGCCCGGTTAAACTGCTCCTGCGTAAGCCCGGTGCGCCGCAAGAGATCGTCCAGATCGTATTTCCCGCTGATGTCGGTTAATAAATAATCCAAGATCTGTTTTTGAACCGGCGCTCCGGCCACGGCCTTTTTAGCCTTTTTAGCACTCATGAGCAACTGGGCGTCAAAAATACGCCGATGGCGGTTCATACGGCTCAAAATTCCGTACCGTTCAAACAGCTTAATGGCCGATGCCACCTGCATTTCATTGGCGTCCACCTCATCGGCGATTTCGGCGTAGGTCATTAAAATCTCTTTCCGGTTCAGGGAAAATAAAAACTCGTAGATTTCTTCCAACAATTCCTCGGAGGGATAGGTCATGTCAATCAGATATTGCTGGATCATATGATCCCGATAGCTGAAAAAGAGAACACAGTAAGAGGTTTTGCCGTCCCGGCCGGCTCTTCCGGCCTCCTGATAGTAGGCTTCCACCGAGCCGGGAATATTGTAGTGCAGTACAAAACGCACGTCGGCCTTATCGATGCCCATGCCAAAAGCGTTGGTGGCCACAATGATCGGAGGATCTCCGCTCAGCCAGCGGTTTTGCGCTAAGGTGCGCTGTTTTTTGTCCATCCCGGCATGGTAGCCCACACAATCCAGTTGATTTTGCTGCAAAATCTCGCATACCTGAGTTACGGCTTTTTGAGTCGCCACATACACAATGCCTGTGCCTCTTACGGAAGAAATAATCCGCACCAGCTCTTTTTGCTTCTCCTCCTCGCCGGGCAGTTCTACCGCGAACAGCTTGAGATTCGGACGATCAAACCCGCGTACGATGATGACCGGGTCGTTCATTTCCAGTTGGTCGATGATATCCTGCTGTACATGGCGGGTGGCGGTGGCGGTCAGCGCCACGATGGGCGGGCGGCCAATTTGCCGAATGATGTTTTTGATCTTTAAATAGGAAGGACGAAAATCGTGCCCCCACTGCGAAATACAGTGCGCTTCATCCACAGCCAAAAGCGAAACGTCCAGCTGACTTAAAAGACGCATAAATGAGGCCACGTTAAAGCGCTCTGGAGCAATATACAGCAATTTATATTTGCCTCTGCGAACATCCATTAAACGTTGCTCGGCCTCTTCCTTTTTCAGCGAACTGTTGATGAGCGTGGCGCGAATCCCCTGCCGGGTGAGGGCATCTACCTGATCTTTCATCAGCGCAATCAGAGGAGAAACCACCAGCGTCAACCCCGGAAGCATCAAGGCAGGCAGCTGGTAGCAAAGCGATTTTCCGCTGCCTGTGGGCATTACGCCCAGCGTATCTCTTCCGTCCAGCACTGCCCGGATGATTTCTTCCTGTCCGCTACGGAAAGCAGAGAAGTGAAAATATTTTTGTAGAATCTCTTCTGGCTGTTTTTCTCCGGAAGATGTCGGCTTATCATTCAACCGTATTCCTTTCCCTTTTACACATCTCCGAGCCCACGAGACAGGCAGAAACCTCGTATGCCGTCT
>CAZJNP010000662.1:0-2055 GCA_964547355.1 uncultured Calditrichaceae bacterium | reverse complement strand
ATATTACAGGCCCCTCCCCAACAATTAGCCATGCCGCAGCCGGCAGCGGCACCTGCTCCGGCGCCATTGCCCGCGGCAGAAGTTTCTGCGGAAAGCGCTGCACCTGCTGCTAAAAAAGACAATATCGTGGAAGTGCGTTCCCCCATGGTTGGGACTTTTTACCGTGCGCCTGCTCCGGACGCTGATCCTTACGTGGAAATTGGCCAGACCGTTGCGGTTGGTCAGACTTTATGCATCGTTGAAGCCATGAAGTTAATGAACGAGATCGAATCTGAAGTGGCCGGAAAGGTCGTGGATATTATGGTGGAAAACGCACAGCCCGTGGAATACAACCAGGTGCTGTTTTTAATCGAAAAGTCTTAATTTCCTTCTTTAAAAAAATACAAACGTTGCACAAACAGTATTCTAAACAAACCTGATGACAGACAGAGGGAAAAGGCGGTTCAACGACGAAATAGATTTAATTAGGGAGGCCTTTTGTTCAAGAAAGTTCTTATTGCTAATCGAGGCGAAATTGCATTACGCATCATAAGAGCGTGTAAAGAATTGGGAATCGCAACGGTAGCGGTTCATTCTGAAGCAGATACGGACTCGTTGCACGTCCGTTTTGCAGATGAGGCGATCTGTATCGGTCCTGCGCCCGGGGCGGAAAGCTATTTAAATCCGGTGCGGATCATTGCGGCGGCGGAAATTACCGGCGCCGAAGCCATCCATCCCGGTTATGGCTTTTTAGCGGAGAATGCCGAGTTTTCGGACATGTGCAATTCCAGCGATATAAAGTTTATCGGACCGGATGCGCATATGATCCGCATGATGGGCAATAAATCCATGGCCAAAGACCTGATGAAACAGGCCGGCGTACCCACGGTTCCCGGCAGCGATGGTGTGTTGAATTCTCTGGAAGATGCCCGCCAACTGGTGGAACAAATCGGTTTTCCCGTCATGTTAAAGGCGGTTTCCGGCGGGGGCGGCAGAGGTATGCGCATCGTGAACAATATGGAAGAACTGGAAATTAACTTCCAGATGGCTCAAGCCGAGGCTCAGGGAGCTTTTGGCGATCCGTCATTGTATCTGGAAAAATACATCTCCAATCCCCGGCATGTGGAAATTCAGATCATGGCCGACCAGCATGGAAACACCGTGTATTTAGGGGAAAGGGAGTGCAGCATCCAGCGCCGGCATCAAAAGCTGATCGAAGAGGCGCCGTCTGTGGTGGTGGATGAAGCGCTGCGCAAGGAAATGGGAGAAGTAGCGGTTAAAGGTGCCAAGCGGGTTAAATACGAAGGCGCCGGCACCATCGAGTTTTTACTCGATCAGGATAAAAATTTTTATTTTATGGAGATGAATACCCGTATTCAGGTAGAACATCCGGTAACGGAAATGGTCAGTGGTCGCGATCTGGTCAAAGATCAGATTCGCGTGGCGGCCGGTGAGCCTCTGGGGTATACTCAGGAAGAAGTAACCTTGCAGGGACACGCCATTGAATGCCGCATTAATGCCGAGGATCACGAGCGCAATTTTATGCCGAATCCGGGTATTATCGAAAGCTTTCATGTACCCGGAGGGCCCGGTATCCGTGTTGATACCCACGCTTATGAGCGGTATCAGATTCCTCCTTTTTACGATTCTCTGGTGGCGAAGTTGATTGCTTACGGGAAAGACCGTCAGGAAGCGTTGGCACGATTGAACCGTGCTCTGGACGAGTTCATCATCGAGGGCATCAAAACCACCATTCCTTTTCATCAAAAACTGATTAATCGGCCGGAATTCATTAAAGGAGATTTTGATACCGGCTTTTTGGATCGTATCGATTTGAATGAATAAATTTACTTTTTTAGCGGCGGAGGTTTTACCATGAATATACCGACAGATTTAAAGTACACCAGCGATCATGAATGGGCCAAAATGGAGGACGGCGTAGCCACCATCGGCATTACGGATTATGCCCAGGGTGAATTAGGCGACGTGGTTTTTGTAGAGCTGCCGGAAGTTGGTACCGAAGTGGAAAAAGGGGAAAGCTTTGGCACCATCGAAGCAGTCAAGGCCGTGGCCGAT
>CAZJNP010000661.1:0-2062 GCA_964547355.1 uncultured Calditrichaceae bacterium | reverse complement strand
AGAATGAACAGTGCAATAAAGGAAAAACCGATTTTTTTTACTGATTTTTTCATTCCTTTTTCTCCTGATTGAATGAATTCTGAAAAAAAATTGCTCTTGAATAATACAACACAATTAACACATGGTTTTGTACAAATATTGCAAACGAGTTTGAGGTCTGTTTTATTTCTTGATCATAAAAAGCTGGACGGGGTTTCTCACCTTTCAAATTGTAATCTGCCTGAACCCGATTTAGACGCAAATTCGGTTAAGCGATACGATGTAAATGCACACATTTCCATTCATGGCCTTGTAAATACATGCCAAATGAAAATTTATTTGCAGTAATTGTCAGTGAAAAAATCCGTCTGCTGATGAAACCAACAGACGGTCCTAATTTAGTTCATCCCGCTAAACTTTTAACTTATCACTTTTTACTTAGTACTTTCAGGAACAGCCAGTCATAAATCCCGGTTAACGAAATAATCACAAACAGCAGCGCGCCCAGCGGAGCGATTAAAATATACCACTCGCCAATCATTCCTTTAAAAAACCGGCCATTGTGAATTTCGAACATATAATTCCATAAAGGCAAACTGCCATCCTCGGCCAGTTCGATAGGCATTTGGAATCTGTCCTCCCGCGAGAAGGAGCCCAGCGGCAGCAGTCCCTGTTCATGGGCTGTAATAAACTCTTCGCCCAGCGGTGTTTTAAAATAACCAGTTACCATATATTTTGCCGGCCGCACATTGGACCAGTTTTTGGCTATTTCTCCGGTTTGCATATTCACCGCATTTCCGGTAGCCCGTTCCAGATGGTAAATGCCGTTAAAAGAACCTATCAGATATCCGCCGGTGCCATAGGCGTCAAAAACCGAAGCGCCCATTACAAACAGCGGCGCGTTCAGATCATATGGTTCAAAAGGCTGGGAAAAATCCGCCTCCGCCACCCAATTCCCGTCGGATGCGTTGATTATGATTTTATCTTCCACCGCGTCGTACAGGGCATTGTGGATTTTTTCCTGCCAGGGATTTTCGGCCAAAAGTCCGGGATACCAGCCGGCCGGAATACTGCCTTCGGCAATGATGGCTAAAAAGGGCGGGCGCATAAAAAAGGCTGTTGCTCCTATTAAAAGCAGAATGGCCGCCGCCCAGATGCCCAGTTTCAGGTGATATTTAAACATCACCTGAAATAGCTTTGTCCTCTCCTTAGGGGACTTCGGCCGATTGCGGTGACGGCGCCAGCGTAACTTTTGCGGGAAATACCAGATATAAAAAGCCGACAGGGACAAAAAGAAAATAATCAGTCCTGCCAAATCAAACAGCAGCTTGCCCGGCAATCCCCAGATACGCCCGTCGTGCAGATGGAAAAACAAATCTACCAGCGAGACTGTTCGCTCAACGCCCGCCCTGGGCATGGTTTTTTTTCGAAAATTGAGCGTGTTCAACGGCGACTGGTACACATTAGATTCTGTAAAGACCAGCAAATTTCCCTTAACACGTAATATTTTTTTGACTGCTTCTCTTTGCCTTCCCAATGTAACAGACCGCCACTGACCGCTTTGCAAATCGTTTACATACAATCCGCCATCCGTTGCCGCCAGCAGGTAATTGGGCTGAACATCTTCCTGAAGATACAGATGGCGTGTTTTTTTGTAGTACAACGATTGCGGGAAATTGTTTTCGTAGCGTTCAAACGTTCTGCCGCCATCCAGGCTGCGCCAAACTCCCCGCGTGCCTCCGGCAAAAACCAGATTGCTGTCCCGTCTGGAATAAACCAGAGAGACCATGCTGCTGCGGTTCCAGTTCTTAATATGATACTGTTCCGGCACCAGCCATCCCGGCACCGAAACATTAGCAATCAAATCAGGATGATTAAGCAAAATCCCCGAAACGCTCATCCACATTAAAAATAAAATGATGCCCAATCCAAAATATTTATGAACCCATTTGGATTTATTAAATAAACTTCGAATCATATTTACATTCCTTTTAAGTAACCGTTGCCGCCAGAATTACAAGTTACAAACCAACGGCGTATTCGGATGCTTTGAAAAATCTCATATTTCTACCTCGTGGTAGAA
>CAZJNP010000660.1:0-2063 GCA_964547355.1 uncultured Calditrichaceae bacterium | reverse complement strand
TTACGGAGCTGGGCTACGCGGACGGCAGCAGCATCGAAAGCACGATTGAAACCGCGGAAAAGATAGACCTGGACGACGGCAGCAAGCTCCCTGTGGGCATCAAAGGAACCCTGAAGGGCACGTTGTTACAGTCCGAGGTTGAGGATTATACCGCCGTGGAAGCCATCGAAAACATCAAACAGGATCTGTTGCTGTATTCCGAGGCGACCGGGATGTGTATTTTTTATCCCAACGCCATTCTGGAGTTTCAGGAAGCGGTAAAGTCGGGCGATGTGGAAAAGATTCCGTTTGTGTACGAAGCGGATAACCTGAACGCCAAGGGCGATTTCCGCACGCGCTTCCAGCAACCGACCTCTTAATAATTATGAATTTCGAATTATGAATTATGAATTTCAGGGATAAATATGGAACGGGCAATCAGCCGAATTAAAAGCCGGACGTACCGCGTGTTATGGCGGACTGCGCGCGCGTTTCACGATCCGGTCGATCCGAGAAACAACGAGGCGGCTTTTACGGAGTGGTTTAACACCTTTGACGAAATCGGATACACCAAAGGCGATTCTATCAATTCCGTTACCGAAGCCGTCGGCAAGGTTAAGCTGGATACCGGCAAACAGAAAGTAGTCGGTTATAAAGGAAAACTGGAGTTTCTGCTTCTGCAAAGCGGCCCGGAAGACTATGATTTTATGCGTTATATCGAGGGCGTAGAGGTCGACCTCCTGCTTTATTCCGAGCAGACGGGCGTTTGTTTGTTTTATCCCGGGACGATGGTTAACCTGAAAGAAGAAACCAAATCCGGCAAGGTGGACGGCGTCCTTCTGGAAAACGAGGCGGAAGATTTAAGCAGCCGTGACGCATTTCGAATGCGCTTTGATTCTAAAGAAGGAACCGGCGGTCCAATTTTCTTTTTTAGCGCCCATGTAAACCATGGGAATTATGATCCCTACGGGGATTCGGGCGACGCCAATAAATCCATGGCGCATAAGTATGGGATCAACTATAATCAGCCGCAATGCTATTTTTTTAATAATCGCGTGTATTTTACCTGGGCTACAACCACAAAAATCTCGTATAACACAATTTCCGGCATAACCACCAATTACGTTGATTATTACGATCTCAAGACCGGTAGTTTTCACGGACCTGTTGACGTCGGGCCAAGCAATACGATTGACGACAACCATCATATTGCGTCGATTATTGTTGCGGATAGCGGCCATATCATTGTGGCTTACGATCCGCAGGATACGGGCTACCACAACGCCGGTATTATGATCATGCGCAGCACAAATCCGGAAGACATTTCCGCCTGGACCCAGATCGGAAAACTGGAAGAAAGCGCCGGAGTGATCCCGGAGGGTAGTTATCCAAACCTTGAAAAAAAGGACGGTAAAATATTTTGCCAATTCAGGGTCCGGGATACAGGCGACCAGGTCAACCGTTGGCGATATATCGCGTCCAGTTCGGATCATGGGGCCACCTGGGGTTATGCAAAAAAAATATGCGCGGTTTCAGACACGCAAAATTACTGGGCTTACGGCGGTATTGCCGCGCGTCATGAAAATAATGACTTATTTTTGTGGCTAAAGCCATCGGATAAAGAAACCACCGCTTACGATTATGTTTACTTGCTGCGCAGCGCCGACGGGATTAATTGGAGAAATGAGTCCGGAACGTTTACGAAAAATATTGAATCCGAAGGATATATCACTTATTCGGAGCTCCAGGCGCACTTTAAAGTCTATGAGAATCTCACTTCCGGGCAATTGTTGGCTGTTTATGCCGTGGCCGTTTCTAAGTTAAACAGCGTCTTTTTGATTATCGGAGATTACGACGGCTCCTATTACAAACATTACTTTTTCTATTTTAAAAACGGGCAATGGCAAAAAAGTCTGATTTTTCAGGAAGACGCCAATTTTAAGGTTCGCCCCTGGATGCCGCTGATCGTTTACAACGACTATGTTTTTGAAATCATCTTTGAAAACGATGTCACTAATGAAGTTTTTGTTTACAGAAGTGAAAACCAGGGGGTTACCGGGAAAAAAAAAAAAAAAATTCCTAAA
>CAZJNP010000659.1:0-2067 GCA_964547355.1 uncultured Calditrichaceae bacterium | reverse complement strand
CGGTGTTAGTCATTACCTGTGGTATGTTAGCCTGTACCGTAATCTTTTTTATTTTTAACCCCCTGGTGTCCATTTATCTCTTTAGCATCAGTGAGTAACAGGTCCTTCATGTTGCGATTTTTGGGGGACATCCAGGAAAATGAAATAATCCCCTCATTTTTATAAAAGTTCTCGATGTGTAATATGATTTCTTTGTAAGCCTGTTATAACTCATTCTCTGACTGAACAATGTCGGTAAAGGCCGGAAGGAGTTTTTTTAAAGTGTATTCGGAATCAGGTATGGTATAATCGTTAATAATTCCCTGAGCATACATACGGATCATTTCTAATAAAAATTTCTGGCGTGAATATAGCGACGAAATGGCGCTGGCAGTTTCGTAATCCATATAAGCGAATGCCTGAACTTCGCGGGCTGATTCATAGGCAGATTGATACAACATGGGCGGATTTAATCCCTTCCAGACGGCCAGGAAGTTACGCAACCCTGAATCTGGTTCAGTCGTTGAGATTGCCAATTGGCAGGATTGGTGATAAGGCATGACCTTTTTTAGATGGTGCAGATTGTTTTGAATTTCAGACTTAATGTTTTTTAAGCTTTTCCTCACTGTTTGTTCATGCTGCCGGTCGGTCTGCCAATCATTTAACCAGAACGCCAGCAGAATGCCAATAACAATGGAAACGATTTCCAGAAATAAGTCGGGCAACATATTGCCTGTAAGTCGATGGATTTTAGGCATTGTTTTTCCTTTAGGTTAAGAAATAATAGCGTTAACCACATATTGGCCAACGCTATTCATCTGGAAATTTTCTGTATTAAGATTTAACGCTTACTACGTGAGTATTCTTAGTACCTTCGGATATCAAACCCAACGAGGCGCCGTAGATTAAATGGCCGAGCAAACTGCCAATGACCATCATAAAAGGTGTTGGTGTGTTGGAAGAAAACAGTCCGGCACCCATCATGGGCATTACGAAAAGTTGCGCCATAAGGAAAGGAAGTAAAGAATAAATCATACCTTTCCAGGCAGGTGCGATCTGAAATCTTTGTTTGAAAACAAGTACATAATTAGCGGCAATTAAAGTACCGATCACAAAGTGAGCGATCCATCCGGCAAAAACCGGGACATGCATGAAATTGGCCAGCATATTGCCGATGGGCATTTTAGGCATGCCCATCATAGGCGCTGCCAGCATCATTAAAGTCATCACTAATGTGGCGCCAATACCGCTTAACAGAATTTGGTTAATCTTATGTTGCTTGATAATTCTCCTTTTGGTTTCTTTATTTTTCAAACCATTAGACGGACGAATGATTAGATCCTTACACAAGTTCGTATGGCGTACTTGTAGGATGGTGGGTAGGAATAAAAATAAATTTTATGATTGCTTTTGTAATGGTGGTTAAATAAATTAATACCGACCGGTCGGTCAAAAATAAACGGGTTAATTATGGAGAAAACATGACGCCTAAAATCGTAGATAAAGACGCAAAACGGATGGCCATAATGCAGGCGGCGATCCAAGTGTTTGCGCAAAACGGGATCGTTAAATCCAAAATGATTGAAATCGCCAACAAAGCCGGGATCGGGAAGGGTACCATCTACGAATATTTTCGTAGCAAGGAAGAAATTTTTGCGGCCTGTTTTTCCTATTTTTTTGACCAGTGGGATCAGAATATGCGCAACGTTTTGGCACAGAATGACCATCCGGAAGCCCAGCTGCGCGCTCTGATTACCATGAGCGTGGGCGAAATACTGGAATCAAGCGGAGATTTTCTTGGTATCATGATGGATTTTTGGGCGGAGGGCATTCGAACGAAAAATGAACAAATGATGAAAATTATCGATCTTAAGACAATTTACAGAGAATACCGTGCATTGATTGCCGGCATCATTCAAAAGGGAATCGGTAGTAAAGAGTTTAGACAGGTAAATGCACAGTCTTACGCCTCGGCTTTAATCGGCGCACTGGACGGTATCATGCTGCAGGCGATTATCGATCCCGGTTTAATGGATTGGAAGCAAGTCGGGGCGGCGCTGGCGGATGCTTTTTTGAAGGGTATTAAAG
>CAZJNP010000658.1:0-2075 GCA_964547355.1 uncultured Calditrichaceae bacterium | reverse complement strand
TCGGCGCCCGGGTGATTACAACCGTCGGCTCCGAGGAAAAGGCCGAACTGGCCAGGTCGCTGGGCGCGGATTACATTATCGATTACAGGTCGGAAAAAGTTGGCGCCGCAGTTCGGAAGATTACCAACGGTCGTGGTGTGGACGTGGTGTTTGAACACACCGGAGCCAAAACCTGGACCGATTCCCTGCGCGCCTTGCGGACCGGCGGAAAACTGGTCACCTGCGGCGCAACCACGGGTCCTATTGTGAAAATCGATATCCGCGCTCTGTTCATAAAGCATCAACAATTTATCGGCTCCACCATGGGCACCCGGCAGGACATGATGGAAATCCTTGCCATGGTGGAACGTGGCGACCTGAAACCCATGGTCAGCGAAGTGTTCCCATTTAGTAAGATTGCCGAAGCGCACCGCTTTTTGGAAGAAGGAAAGCAGTTTGGCAAGGTGGTGGTGGAATTTTAAGACCGCTGCTATGGATTGAAGGAGCAGTGTCTCTATCCAAGTAGTGCGTGCTGTAAATTATAAGGGACACGAATTGTAGAAACTTCAATGTGGCGGATATGTTTACCTTCGGTTCGTGTCTCGTCCGCGGAATTTGTGAATTTTTTGTTTATTAATAGAATTCCAGCCTGTCAACCTGTTGGCTTAATCTGATTTGGCGTTGAATTTTGCCGGTGCCCTGTGTTAGTTTCTTCCCCTGCTCTTACTCCCGCTCTTTCTTATTTTCTATATATTCGAAAAAAAATATTTATTAAATGTATATAATACTTGACAAATAGTATATAAAACAATACATTTAGTCAACAATAAATGACATGAAAGTGAGATGAAAAATAAAATCAGACATTATCGTTATCTAAATGATGAAATGACGCAGCAAAAATTAGCCGAGGCAGTGCAGGTTACGCGTCAGACAATTATTGCCATTGAAAAAGGGAATTTCAATCCGTCCGTAAAACTAGCGTTGAAACTGGCCCGGGTGTTAGGCGCAACTGTTGAAGAGCTGTTCGAATTGGAAAATGAGGATTAACACGATTACGGGTAGAAGATACCACAGGCCGGCCGATTTTTTGGGTGCTACGGTTAAAAGAGAATAAACCGAAAACCAAAATATTTCGGGGTATGCCATGAAAATTAAAACAAGTTTGATCCATAGCGTTTATCTGGTGGGGGTCGCTCTGTTGGTCTTGGTTGCACAGGGACTACCTCTATGGTTGTTGTCCGTTATCATTGTCATGGCGTTAGGCGCGCCGTTGGTGCGGGAATTCCGCAAAAATACGGACCTGGATGAGCGGCAGGTGTACATCAGCCATTTTTCCAGTCATATCGCTTATTACGTGTTTTTAGCCTTGCTCCTGTTTGTGATTCTGCGTTCCTATCTCAAATCCGGAATCAATCCTGACCCGGAATGGTATATGTTGCTGATTATCCCGCTGGTAGTAAAATTTTTACTCAGTCTATTTAAAAATTACGGAGCAGTGCGCGCTTCCTCCTGGGTGGCGTATTTCTTTGGAACGGTATGGCTGTTGTTTGTACTTTTCTCTCACGGGATTTCCTTTGGAGCACTGATGGAGGCGCTGCCATTTATTTTGATTATTTTACTCGGCTGGGCTGCCACCAAATACCCCTTGTGGGCTGGCATTGGATTTTTACTGCTGGCTGTTGCGTTGTTGGTGTTCTTTGGTGCCTGGTGGCGTTTGGGCGTTTATGTACGGTTATTGATGTACGCTTTAATTCCGTTGCCGTTGGTGGTCAGTGGCTTGGCGCTGGTCCTTAATAAAGTTGAGGAGGAAGCTTTATGAAACGGGCATTATTATTAACGGCTATGTTTTTCATGGTAGGTATGCAAGAGCATGCAGTGGCCGGTGGGAACCAGTCGTTTAACCGTATTCATTTTTCTTTCACTTTAAGCGGCCACCTGTTATTTGGCGTTGGCTTTGAACATGGTTTTTCAGAACGCCACGCGCTGCAGGTCACGGTTTTCCCGCTGATTCTTCCGGGTAAAGGTTTTCCTTTTGCGTTTCATGGCGGTTATAATTATTACACTGGTGGTTCGCAATGGAAGGGGAAATTAGG
>CAZJNP010000657.1:0-2075 GCA_964547355.1 uncultured Calditrichaceae bacterium | reverse complement strand
AAATAACCCAATACTAACGAATGATAATACGCATAATTGTGAACAAACATCGAGGAATTAAATTCTTTCAATCCTCTGCAATAATGAAGAATGTCCTGACAAAAACGAGAAGGTAAAAATTAATATGTAGTGTATATACAAAAAGACTTGTCAAGTGCATTAATGGTCAAGAAGGTTAAGCCATTTCATGCATTTTTGATATTTTTCATAACCATTTCTTCAATCTGCTCTAACACCTTCTTAAAAAACGCTCTTCGTTCCTGGCGTTCCTTTAAACCAGGCAGGTTTTCCTGATGAAAGGCAATCACCGTTTTATCGCCGTTGGCAATTACTCTTACCTGAATGGTCGAAGGGCGTTGCCAATGTTCCGGTTTCCAGGTCAAACGAATATGCGAAAGAGGCGAAAAAACTCTTATTTCACCCGAACAGCCATTTGCAAGCTTATAAACATTTCCCTCTTTCAATTGATTGAAGGAAATATCACCAAGCCATATACCGATCCCTTCTGAGCTAATGATGTCCCAGGCCTGCTGCAATGTAATCGGAATTGTTTTTCTTACTCCCACCTGGAACCCAACATCTTTTGTTTTGCCAACCGGTTTTGAAGAAGCCATACTAACGCCTCCTGACAGGTCATTTGTTCTATCAGACCCTTTTATTAAAATTCAAATGCATATTCTTCAATCGCAGCTATGTTTTCATGCTTTTTTCAGACGCCGCCGGGAATAAGTCCTTTAACTCTCTGCGTCCGGGTGAATTTCACATAAAAAATTTCCATCTTTACCATAAAGAATTCTTTTCAAACAACTTATATTTTTATCACTTCTATTTTATCAAAATACAAGCATCAAGAAAACACAAAACAGGGACCAAGTGCCTTAAAACGACGCACTCAATATACAGACATCTTTAACGAACATCCAGCACTTCTGGATAAGGATCAGTTTTCAGTAATGTAATTTCAAAAATCCCCCTTTTCACGTCATTCAGAGGCAGCGCTTTCAGAACAGATTCGCAAAAGAATTGATCTTTGTTAATCTGTTATGCAAATTGCGTCGAAATAATTTTGGGGGTCGAACGATTCATAATTTAAAAAATCCGTTATCTTTAGATAAGGAGTCCATTTGACCGCCAAAAGCACCAAACTAAAGATTTACAAAGGAAGCGAAACCGTTCAACAAGAAAAAAAACACGGTAAAAAATCCATATGATCAGACTCATAACCATCGGTGATTTTATCGACCTGCACTATAAGGCAAAGCAGAGAGGAATGGATTTTATTTTATCCAAATTCACTTTTAACGGGATCACAAGAACAAAAAGCGCCTTTAACAAAACCGCCGTTCAAACTTCAAACTGGTGGATTATTCCTAAAGTGCAACAGCGCTGGAATCGATTCATCTCCGGCGATCCTGACACTACTTACAAGCAATACATCATGCGCGAATTTTTTAAGGAGAGCCATCATTTACGATTGCTTTCTCTGGGAAGCGGAACCTGTAGTCACGAATTGGAATTGGCGGAATATCCGAATTTCAAAGAGATCGTCTGTGTCGATCTGGTAAAAGAAAGATTAGCAGAAGCCCAAGTAAAAGCCCGCGAAAAAAAATTAACCAACCTGAAATTTATTTGTAGCAATATTCATGAAGTGGGGATTGCGGAAAATTATTTTGACATTGTTCTTTTCAACTCCTCTCTGCACCATTTTGCCAATGTGGAACGTTTGCTTGAAGAACAGGTAAAAAAATGGCTGAAAAATTCCGGTGTGGTAATTATCAACGAATATGTGGGCCCCAACCGGCTGCAACTACCGAGACATCAAATAAAAGCCATCAATGAAGCGTTGAAATTGATCCCTGACGAATACAAAAAACGGTTTAAAACAAACTCATTAAAAAAGAAGTTCTATGGCTCTGGACTCATCCGAATGATCATTGCAGACCCTTCGGAATGTATCGATTCCGCCAATATTCTTCCCGCGCTGCATGCCAAATTTCGCACGGTAGTCGAAAAACCCTACGGTGGGAATATACTGATGCATGTTTTAAAGGATATTTCGCATCATTTTATTTAAT
>CAZJNP010000656.1:0-2076 GCA_964547355.1 uncultured Calditrichaceae bacterium | reverse complement strand
GGGTAACGCTGATTGAAGGTTGGTCGAACCAGCGCATTTGCAGGCGGCTGAGCAAAAAACTGCGCCTTTCGGAGCAAAAATTAGATTCTTTATGTAATGATCCTGATTTTTGTTTACAATTGGGTGTGGATGCACCTAACCTGATCGGGTATCTGTTGCCGGATACCTATGAGTTGCCAATCGGCATTACCGAACAGGAGGTTCTGGCTTTTTTAGTGCGTAATACAAAAGAACTGTTTGAAACGGATTCGTTGAAGAATGCGATGCATCGATTGAATTTTAATATGCATCAGGTTTTGACACTGGCTTCCATTGTAGAAGGAGAGGCCGTGCTGGATGATGAACGGGCCATAATCGCCTCCGTTTATCTCAATCGTTTAAAGAAAGGGATGCGCCTGCAAGCCGATCCTACCGTCCAATTTTTAATTCCGGACGGTCCAAGGCGTTTATTGTATCGGGACTTGGAAATAGATTCACCGTATAATACCTATAAATATAAAGGGCTTCCTCCGGGACCTATCAACAATCCGGGTCGAGCCTCCATTTTGGCGGTGCTTTTTCCGGCTAAGACCGATTATCTTTTTTTTGTAGCTCGTGGAGATGGTAGCCATATCTTTTCCAGCACGCAAAGAGAACATCTCCGCGCTAAGCGGGCATTTAATCAATTACGCCGAAAAATCGCGCGACAAAAAAGAATGAAGGAACAGGACAGAAAAGAATGAATCGTTTTCCACTCCATGATTTAAATGAAGTACAAAAAGAAGTGGTCCAAACGGTGGATGGGCCCTTATTGGTTCTCGCCGGTGCCGGCAGCGGAAAAACGCGAACGCTCACTTATCGGATTGCATACCTGATTCGCGAAAAAAAAGTATTGCCTTCTCAGATTCTGGCGCTCACGTTTACCAATAAAGCCGCCAAAGAGATGAAGGAGCGCATCGCAAAGATTCTGTTCCAGGAAGTGGTCCCTTTGTGGATCGGTACGTTTCATAGTATTTGTGCCCGTATTTTAAGAATTGAAGCGGAAAAGTTCGGATATAATCGTAATTTTTCCATTTACGATGTGGATGACCAGGTGCGCGCCCTGAAAAAAGTCATGAGTTCGTTGGGTATTTCTCAGCAGCAATATCCGCCAAAGCTCATTCAGAGCCGCATTTCCAGAGTTAAGAACCAGTTCCTGTATCCCGACGATCTTGATAATCATTTTGGCGACGATCTGGATCAGTTTTTACCCGATATTTACCGCGCGTATCAAAGACATTTAAAGGAAAACAACGCCCTCGATTTTGACGATCTGCTCATCAAACCCATTGAATTATTCGATCAGCAGCCGGATGTGCATGCCAAGTACCTGGATAAGTTCAAATACATTTTGGTGGACGAATACCAGGACACCAACCGGGCACAGTATGAATTTATCTTACGATTGGTGAAAAAACATCAGAATCTGTATGTAGTTGGCGATGAGGATCAGTCGATCTACGGATGGCGCGGCGCTGATATTAATAATATCTTGAATTTTAACAAAGATTTTCCCCAGGCCAAAGTGATTAAACTGGAAGAAAATTACCGTTCCGATAAAAATATTTTAGAAGCGGCTAACGCGGTGGTAAAGAACAATCAGATGCGGATCGGAAAAAATTTGTGGACCTCCAGAGCCGGTGGAGAAAAAATCCATGTTTATGTGGCCGAGGACGAAACGGACGAAGCCCAGCATATCGTGGAAATCATTCACGACGAAATGTACACTAAAAAACGTTCCTTCCAGGATATCGCCATTCTCTATCGCACCAACGCCCAGAGCCGGGTGGTCGAAGATGTGCTACGCCGAAACGCCATCGCCTATAATATTGTGGGCAGTATAAAATTTTACGATCGAAAAGAAATAAAGGATTTACTGGCTTACCTCAAACTGGTGGTTAATCCCAAAGACAGCGTATCTCTTAAACGCATCATTAATTTCCCGTTGCGCGGTATTGGTGAAACGACCGTCTCCAAAATGGAGAAATTTGCCGACATGGTGGGAATTTCGCTTTTTGAGGCCTTGAATCGAGTGGATGAAATCGCTATGATTTCCAC
>CAZJNP010000655.1:0-2080 GCA_964547355.1 uncultured Calditrichaceae bacterium | reverse complement strand
GGGTATGCGTATCGTACAAACCGATGGATTCGATGACGAATTCTTCCCGGGAAATTTTCGGCGAATGAATCACCGTGGGCTGACCGTTTTTTTGCAGATTCTCGTCGAGGAAATCATGCAGCCGCAGTTTGTGTTCGTTCCCGATGATTAAATCCACGCCCTCGATTTGGCGGATTGTTTCCACGGCCATCTGGGCGTAACAACCCACCACCGCCACAAAAGTGTCCGGATTTTTACGGACGCTTTGCCGTACCGCCTGCCGGCATTTGGCATCCGCCTGTTCGGTCACCGTGCAGGTGTTAATCACCGTTAAATCCGCCTTCTCCCCAAAGGGAACGATTTCGAATCCCTGCTCTTTAAGCGAGGTGGCGATGATCGCGGTTTCCGCCTGATTCAGACGGCATCCCAATGTATGTAAAGCAACTTTAGGCACAATTCTTTCTCATTAGGTAATAAATTTCATTATATGGCCAAACCGACTCCCAAAGCCGCTAAAAAAGCGGTTAACCGTCAAAAATGCGGTAAACCGCAAAAAAGGCGGTGAACCGGCTCAAACGCTTGCGGCTTTAACAAACGCAAATTTGGTTCGATTTCTTCCGGCCTTAAAAAATCCGGCTAATATAAAATGAACCGGACAAGAAGTCAAAAAGATGTTTAGTGGCGGACTACAATTGTTCTTTAATTTCGGAAAAAGTGGTTAAACGGGCGCCATTCTTTTCCAGATTGTTGAGAATCTCCTTTTCACTGGATGGATCAACGGCTTTGATGGCGTCGGTCAGCAAATACACGTTCAGATTTTTTTTTAGCAGGCTTTCCACCGCCGCTTTTACACAGTAGTCTGTAGCCACGCCGTACACCACTACCCGTTCGGGCTTAAGATGCTGCAAATAGGCATCGATTTTAGGATTGGAAAATACGTCGAAGGTTTGCTTCTCAAACAGAATATGGTCGTAGCGCAATTGATCAGGTTCCACTGAACGGCCGTCGTTTTCCTGAACGAAAAACAGATCTGGCAAAGTTTCCGGCACTTTTTTCTGGCCGGGTTGCCCCTTTACGCAATGAGGAGGGAATTGTTTAAACTCCGGATCGTCGGCCGCATGAGCGTCGGCGGATGCCAGCACGGGAATCCCGCCGGAGCGGGCGAAGGAGCTGATTTCCTTGTAAATGGGCAACAGCTTTTCGGCGTCTTTCACATAAAGAGCGCCGTCAGGCATGATGAAATCCACCTGAGTGTCAATATCTATAAAAACCGTGTTCATGGTTTACTCCCGTTTTTTTTAGCCATTTCTTTTTTTAAATGATCAAGCAACAGCTGAAGTTCCTTGCTGATTGTAACAGGGAAATGGGATTTTTCTCTTAAACTGAGAATTTCTTTGGGTAGTTGTTTCAGGTAACTGCGTACGGTTTGGCGGATTTCTTCTAACGGGGGAATTTGCCGCACCAGTTGACCGTATTTGATATATTGCTGCAGTAGAGGAGTGGCCTCGGAGGAAAAATTTTCCTCCTTGCCGCTAATCAGGTCGTGACGGAAGAGCCCATGGGCATCGCTAAAGCGCCACACCTGTTTTCTGCCCGGCAGGGTCACTTTGTTGCGGCTGAATTTGGCCCGGTATTCGGTTTTTCCCGATTCCTTTAGTTCCACCATTTTGTACACACCCTGCAGCGCCGGTGCGTCGAACGAAGTGGCTACTTGGGTGCCCACGCCGAAAAAATCCACCGGGGTTTGTTTCAGAATCATGTCTTCGATTTTGTACTCATTCAGATCGCTGCTCAGGATGATCTTCACGTTCCGGTAACCGTTTTGATCCAGAATGCGGCGGATTTTTTTGGCCTCTTGCGAGAGGTCGCCGCTGTCGATGCGCACCGCTTTATTATATACATCTCCTAGCCCACGCGACAGGCAGAAAACACGTATTCCGTCTTTTTCTTGTCAACAGCAAGATAACCTACATCAACATTACTTAACGCCGAATTATTCATAATATCCGCCACATCTTCACCGATGAATACATACCCAGCGCCGCCCATAACAGACACTAACTAATATATTTCATCAACAGTACTATCACTAACATTATTA
>CAZJNP010000654.1:0-2084 GCA_964547355.1 uncultured Calditrichaceae bacterium | reverse complement strand
GAAATAAGCAATTAAGGACCTGTTAAGAATGAAAAAGAAGATGTGGCAAGTTGTCAAAGAATCCAGATACTTATTTTTAATTTTTCTTTCTATCGCAGTTTTGATGATTTCCAGCGCATTAATCGAACTGAACCAGAGTAAACAGGAAATTCTGCAATTGATGAGCAAGCAGTCCCATTCTTTACTGGAATCGATTATTATCGCTTCAAAAAATGTAATGCGCGCCAATGAATTCTTGGACGAAAATTACAGGGAACGGTTGCTGAATAACGCCACCTTGATCAAAATCCTTTATGATGAAGGCTCCCTCACCAACGAAAAGTTAAAGATCATTGCCCGGAAAAATAATATATTAAGAATAAATGTGTTTGATAAAAAGGGGCGTAAAATTTTTTCCAGTCATGACCAGATACATGAACCTCAAAAGGAAAAATATGATCCGGCGAAGGTTTTAGCGCCTATTTTTAAAGGGGAAACGGACAGCCTGATCATCGGGATTAAGCCCGCGCGCTTTGAGGAGGGATACCGATACGCCGTGGCACTCGCCGCTGCTGACCGGAACGCTATTGTTTTAAATGTGGATGCCCGGGAAATAATCAACACAAGGAAACGGGCTGGTTTTGGAATCCTCCTTAGAACGATAGCGGCAGAAAACCCGTATATTATTTATGCTGCTCTGCAAGACACGGTGTCTCTTTTGGCGGCATCGGGCAATATACGGCAACTGGAAGGGATAAACGAAGCGTCCTTTCTGCAAAAAGCATTGGATGATTCTTTGTTTTTAACACGGATAACAGAATTTGATTCTCTGGAGGTGTTTGAAGCGGTACATCCCTTTGCTTATCACGGTATGAAACTGGGTTTATTCCGATTAGGTCTGTCGCTGCAACCGGTGCACGACATCAATGACCGAATTTACAGGCGACTATTTTTTATCACCTTGCTGTTGATTGGCCTGGGCACGCTAATCGTTGTATATATTTTTACGCGTGAACGTTACCAGCTACTCCAGAAAGAATATGCTGTAGTGGAAACGTATTCAGGTAATATTATTCAGAACGTAAGCGATGCTATTATCGTCGTTAATAAGCAAAAGGGGATCCAAATTTTCAATAAGGCGGCGGAAGAATTGTTTTCTGTATCCATGAATGAAGTGGTAGGGCGCCCGCTTACGGTTCTTTCTAAGAACGACGATTGCAAATTCTGGACAGGAACTGATTCCTCAATGAATCAGGTGTCCTGTAACATTCATGGGAAACAGAAATTTCTGCTGGTTTCCCATAACCAATTTAAGGACAGCAAGAATGTTTTGAATACAATTTTTGTAATTCGAGATTTAACCGAGCAAAAACTTTTGGAAGAGCAGCTTCAGCGGAAGCGACGATTAACGGCGATGGGTGAATTAGCCGCCGGGGTGGCTCATGAGATCCGCAATCCTTTAAATACTATCGGTACTATTGTTCAACAGTTGGACAAGGATTTTGAACCCAACGCCAACACGGAAGAATATCATGAACTGGCCGGATTGGTTTACAATGAAGTGAAACGCATTAACCAAACCATCCAGGATTTTTTACGTTTTGCCCGCCCGGAACCGATCCAACCTGTTTCCTTTGAAATTCAAGAGTTAATCCGGGAAATTGAATTGCAATACGGACCAACGGCCAAAGAAAAAAATATTCGCCTGGTTACGGAGGTGGCATGGACAGGCCGGGTGATTTGGGATAAACAACAAATGAAGCAGGTGCTGAGCAATCTGGTGTTGAATGCCATCCAGGCCACGGATGGCGGTGGAGAGGTAAAATTAAAAATTGTTCGGATTAATGAAGAACATGTTGAACTATCGGTACACGATACAGGCCCGGGAATACCTCCCGACATCAGAGAGAAAATATTTAATCTGTATTTTACTACTAAGCCGACGGGTACTGGCGTAGGTTTAAGCATCGTCCAGCGCATTGTGGAAGAACATGAAGGCGTCATTAAGCTCCAGAGCGAGGTCGGGCAAGGAACGGTTTTTATTTTAAAATTACCCCTGATAGTTAGGAAATAATAACCCAACAGGTGATTGGTGTGTTCAAGCC
>CAZJNP010000653.1:0-2087 GCA_964547355.1 uncultured Calditrichaceae bacterium | reverse complement strand
AGGGGGGAATTAAAAGGGGGGTTAACGGTGCTGGGATTGGTACAGCACATCGTATTACAGCAACAGCCCTTTCGTGAATCCAACGGGGCCCGAGCATGGCTCGACAAAAGTAATCCGGGGTGGCAGCTGGCGTAACCCGGCCTTTAATGTGCGCGTTTGTAACCGGGGGGACAGCGAGTCTGATTATAAATTTTATGCCTATGGCATTCGAATCGTAAGAAAATAAAGTATTGTAGGAGGTTAACATGCTAAAATTAAAAAAAGCTTTAAGCGTTTTGTTTTTCTTTTTGTTATTTCACTCGTTTGGTTTTGCCGACACCGGGTTTGGTGTTTCGCCGGTGGGCGTATTGAGTTCCCTGAGCGCTCAAAACGATTGGGCGGTGCGGATTAAGGTGATTGAAAAAGGAACCCACATGGCCAATGCAGTTGAATTGTGGGGATATAAACGATTTGATAATTATAACGGCCACGGGATCATCCATGTTAAAAAACGTAAGGCCATAGATGATAATGGATTTGCGACCTTTTCAAAAGAAGACTTAAGCGGTTTTTTTGATTTGGACTTAGATAACGGAGAATATATTGCTAAAAATGAAAAAAACGGTTTTATTGATTTATATCTGTTTTCAGGAATGGATGAAAAAGCCCAATTGCTTGGTAAGATTGGATTTAAATATCTAAAAAAAGATTATGACGCTGGAAGAAGTAAAGAAGCTATTATTATTTTACATAATGACTTGGTGTCTTATCAAGATAATCCCATTGAACTTTGCGGTAAAGATAATGGAAACAAAGAATGGTGGTTCCCTAAATATTATTACTATAATTATGATTCACGAATATTATTACCAGGGTATAAAGAGATTCATCAAAAATTATATCAAACAACAATGATAATACCGCCGGTAAATGATGACGGCTATTATTTAATTTCTAATATCAATGACGCTCATCAACCGGTTGTTTTTGTACACGGCGTTTCCGGAACGGATAATTACTGGGGCGCCAATGAGAATTTAGACGATAAAGATTATCCCTTTACCAGCTATCCCGGACGGTTTAGAGCCATGAACGATAACCGTGAAAAGTACGATGTCTGGGAATATTATTATCCGCCGGATCAGGCCTGGAACGAATCGGGCTATTTGTTCGGACAGGATATTAAGGAAATTGTCCAGCGCTATCAGACCGATAAAGCCTATGTGGTTGCCCACAGTATGGGCGGTTTGGTGGTGCGTTCCTACATCGAAGAAAAAGCCTACGGCTACGATCTCTACGGCAACCAAACGGCGAACATTACTTTTGACGACGATATTGACCGCGTGCTTTTTTTAGGTACGCCGCAGCACGGTTCTTTTGGGGGAAACAGATTGTATTGGGAGGTATATTTAACAGAAGGTACACAGGAGTTTTTTTCAGATAAGGATTCGTATGCCCCGGCCTATCGTGAATTGGATCTGGGCTCTAAAAGTCTGGCCGATTTAAATGATACGCCCTTTGACAATCATAATGTGCGCTATTTTCAGGTTTCCGGTACAACGTGGAAAGGATTGGTTCCGATGCACATAACCATTGAATCTTATGAGCATGAAGATGGTATTGTAGCTATAAGTTCAGGAAATTTGCTTGGATTTGGCATTCCATTGGCGCTTATTAAAAACTTTAGCCATGCCCATTTAAATTCGCTAGATAATGATGATCGGGAGTTATCCGAAGAAGAAAAACAATATATCCCGTCTTTGATTGACGAATTTTTCGACACCGGTACTATTTTAAACTACAATACGGTACCAGTGGCGGTGTATGAAAATGAAGTAACCGAAAGTAAACTAACAGGTTGGGACAATGGGGATGATGTTATGCTTAATATTACACTACCTTTCGTCTCCTTTATCAGAGAAGATGGCACGTACTGGAAGCCGGAGGATTATCCACGTAATACAATCTTACCTAATAAAGGTTTCCGTTTTCGTCTATATACTTCGCAGGATAATAATGAAAAACGGGCGATTTTTGTGAAAAATGAAATTTCAGAATTAACCAATGCATATGAAGATCCAGGTCTTTATCTATATTATGGATACAAT
>CAZJNP010000652.1:0-2088 GCA_964547355.1 uncultured Calditrichaceae bacterium | reverse complement strand
ATACACGTTCATCTAAAAGGTAAGAAGGAGAGCAATGCGATCGTTAAATAGCCGTATGGTTTTACTGTTTTATTTTTTACCGCTGTTTATCTTCGCGAGCAATCCTCCCGAGCAACCCGCCGTATATGACTCCTTGCAACTTCTTTACATTGCCAATGTAAACGGAGTGGTGGAAAACTGCAATTGCGGCCATCCTTCACTGGGCGGACTGGCCAGGTTATCCTCTTTAGTTGCAGAAAAAAGAAAAACGCATCCGGGAACCATTTTTATTGACGGCGGAGATTTTTTAAATCCTTACCCCTATCCAGAGTTAAATCTTGCTGTATTGGATATTTATAAACTACTCCAGCCGGATATTATTTTAGTCGGGGACCAGGAATGGGTGGAAGAACCGCCCTTTTTATATCGTAATTTTAACCTCTGGCCTCAAATAACCGGAACCAATTTTAAAATCAGAAATAAAAAAATAAATAAGGAACGCGTTTATCCTCTTAGCAACGGCATTCGGGTGCGCATCTTAACCTATCTGGATATCTGTTCTTTTGATTTGTTGGGCATACCGGAAAAAGAGTTGATTTTTGACGAAAAGAATTTTAAACGCGCAGTATCACGGAAAAAAAAGGACGAAATATTAGTGGTTGTATTTCATGGCTGCGTCGGCGGGCAGGGAAGATTCTTGCGTAAATATCGTCAGGTAGATGTACTGTTAGTGGCGCATACCCAGCAAACCAAACTGCAACTAAACCGTAAGCCGGTCATCATTCCGGGTGGGTCCGATTGCCGCTACCTGTACCAGATTAACATCGCCCCAAAGGAGGATTCGTACACGCTTAAGGCAAAGCGTTTACAGGTAAACAAAGCATTAAAGCAGGATAAACGCCTGTTACCCATACTTAAACGTTTAAAGAGAAAATGAGATATGACACAAAAAGGCACAAAAACAACCGAAGGGAGCGCCGTGCTCCGTGACGCCATCAGCAAGTTGATGGAAGGACGAGACCTGTCCCGGGAAGAGAGCCGGCTGGTCATGAAAGAGATCATGGAAAAGAAAGCCACAGATGCTCAGATTTCAGCCTATCTGGTAGCCTTACGGATGAAAGGCGAAACCGTGGAAGAAGTGACAGGTTCCGCTGAAGCCTTTACCAACACCGGGCAGATGGAGCTTATTGACGCCAATATGGTGGATATTTGCGGTACGGGTGGCGACAATTTGCACACCTTCAATATTTCTACCACCGCTGCTTTCGTGGCGGCAGGGGCGGGAGTTACTGTGGCAAAACACGGACATCGCAGCGTGTCCAGTCGTTGCGGCAGCGCTGACCTGCTCCATGCCCTGGGCGTGAATATCAACGTATCCAGGGATAGGGTCAAGGAATGTCTGGAACAGGTCGGCATCGGCTTTTTTTTCGATCCCAAATTCCATAAGGCCTGGCACTATGCTTTAGGACCGCGTCAGGAAATCGGAGCCCGCACTATTTTCAACATCATGGGACCGCTTACCAATCCCGCCCGCATCCGCCGACAGGTGATCGGGGTGTACGATCCGGATTTGATGCCGCTGATCGTAAAAGTAATGCGCGAATTGGGCGCCCAGCACGTGATGGTGGTTCATGGTTCCGACGGATTGGATGAAATAACCATTACGGGTCCGACCCGCGCCTTTGAGCTGTTTGACGGGGAAATCAAGGAATACGAAATCCGTCCCGAGGACTATCAGTTGCAAACCGCGAGCATTGAGTCGATTCAATCCAAATCCTGCCGTGAAAATGTGGAAATTTTACAAAGAATATTGGACGGAGAGAAAGGTCCGGCCAGGGATGTGGTTCTGTTGAATGCCGGCGCGGCCATAAAAGTGAGCGGAAAAGCCAGTGAACTGATGGACGGTATTCAAATGGCCGGTGAATCCATCGACAGCGGTGCAGCAAAATTAAAAGTGCAAAAACTTATCGAATTGTCCAATCGCTGAAGAGCATTTATCCCGCGGGAAATACAATTGTATTTTTATGAAGATTTTGTAAATTATTTGCATCTGCTTTGAAAGGTGCTGCACGTATCCTGGTATCCGACTACAGGGACTCAGGATAAAAG
>CAZJNP010000651.1:0-2090 GCA_964547355.1 uncultured Calditrichaceae bacterium | reverse complement strand
CGTTTGCTGCCTTCCAGAGCCTTGTTTTTGTCGAGACCCGTCACGTTAAAATCGACCGCCACATCCAGATCGCCCAGCAACTGGTGGCTCAGGTCCTGCATTCGATCGATCAAATTTCCCACGGTGTCGTTTTGGGCTTCAATGGACCGGATGATGTCGCTAAAGGTCTGGGCCGTCTCTCGGGTGAGCTGACCGATGCGGCGGGCGGTGGCGTTGATTTTTTCCGGGTCTTTGGTAATCTGAACAATTTCGCTGCCCTGAAAGATCCGGGTCAGCATGGAACCCACGTCGTCGTGCAGATCACTGGCGATTCGGGAGCGCAGCCGTTCCACCTGCAGCAAATGGCGGACACGGATGCGGTACAATTGCCACAACACTAACAGCAGCGTTAGAACGACCGCAAGACGAAACCACCACGTTCCCCACCAGGGCGGGGCGATGGTAAAGGCGTAACGAATCGGTTGGCTCCAGTAACCCCATTCGTTAGCGGCCATCACTTCAAACACATAATTGCCGCTCGCCAGGCTGGTGTAATGCGCGCTGCGCTCTTTACTTTCCCGCCAGGTTGTTTCCAGTCCTTTCAGCCGGTAACGGTACGTCACTTTTTCCGGCGCCGGCAAATAAATTCCGATAAATTCAAAGCTGAAATAATTTTTATCGTATGGAAACGAAGTCTGGTCAAACGGAATGTTTTGTTCGAATTGTTTAACGGCCAACAGGTGCATGCGGGGCGGTTTTTTCTGCGGCTGGTCAAAGGCCGGATTATAACAGCTTACGCCACGGGCCGTGCCAAACCACAAACGTCCCCGGCTATCCTTAAAGGAAGCGTCGCGGTTATGCTCGTCGCTGGCCAAACCATCCTTATGGGTGATATAACGAACCTGCATCGAATCGCCGCGCCAGGAGAGCACATTCACTCCCTTACCCGTAGCCAGATAGATGTTGCCGCGCGCGTCTTCCTGAATGGACCAGACGGTATTGCTGGTTAAACCCTGGCGCATGGTAATGGTCTGCATGCGCCCGTGGCGCAGAATGTTCAGCCCGCCGCCGTAGGTGCCAAAATAGTAGTCGCCGCGCTTATCATGATGGATGGCGATAATTTTATTGTCTGCCAGACCGTCCTTTAAGGAGAGCGTATCCCAGCCCTGAGGCGTTAAAACCGCCACGCCAAGATAAGTGCCAAAATAGATATTCCCCTGCCGGTCTTCCGCCGCGCAGGTGACGTAATCGTCCACCATGCCGCTGGATTTATCGTAATTAGTGATGCGGCCATCGCGAAGCACGCTTACCCCCTTACGGGTGCACACATACAGCGCCCCGTCCGACGCCGCCAACAAGGAGAGAATCTGGTTGTCGATTAAGCCCTGGTCTCTGGTTATGCGCGTCAGCCGGCCATGGCTCCAGATGTTCAGGCCGGAGCGCGTACCAATAAAAATCCTTCCCTCGCCATCGCCCACGATTTTGCGCACCCGGTTGCCGGTTAAACCCTGGTCCCGGTTCAATGAACGCATTTCCCCACGGTCAAGAATCGTTACCCCGGCGTCGGTACCGAACCAGATGGCGCCGTTATCATCTTCGTAAACCGCGCGGACGATGTTATCGGCCAGACCAGAAGCTATGGTGTAATTTTCAATCACCCCCGGGCGATACACGCACACCCCGCCGCCACCCGTGCCGAAATAAACGGTACCGTAGCTGTCTTCGTACACCGACCAGACGTCATTAGCCGTCAGTCCGTTCGCTTCGGTAAACCGTTTCCAGTCCTTACCCTTTTTATAGACCACCCCTTTCATGGAGCCAAAATAGATTCCTCCGGCGTGGTCTTCGTGGATGGCAATGGTTCGGCAATTCAGAAATTTGCATTGGTCTCCAAGAAAGCTCACCCGACCCTCGCGCACCATGGTCACTCCGCCGTTGGTGCCCACGTACAGCGTGCCGTCCGAAGCTTCGGTGATGCGCCACACGGCATTGTTGATCAACCCCTCTTTTTTCGACAGCAGGGACCAACGCCCGTTCTTTAGAATTTTCACGCCTGTATGATAGGTTCCAAAATAGAGCGTGTTGTTGCGGCCCTTTTCCATCACCCACAC
>CAZJNP010000650.1:0-2091 GCA_964547355.1 uncultured Calditrichaceae bacterium | reverse complement strand
ATAATGATGTATCATTTTTAATTTTAATTATTTCGACCCTGCTTTGCAAATCTTTATCCGTCCTATTTTTTCGTTAAAAAAAGCCATAAATTTCTCTGGATCATAAATGCAGAACAGATATTTCAGCGCCTACCTTTTTAGGGCACGCTGATTGAAAATTGTATTATTTTACAATACCATTTTTGATGGCTTTAATAACGGCTTCCGATTGGGAGTGTACTTGCAGCTTACGATAAATTCTGCGGATATGGGTACGTACCGTATCGATACTGATGTTCAGGTTATAAGCGATAATCTTATAACTGTTTCCCCGGCAAAGCTCCGTTAAAATTTCCATTTCCCGAGGCGATAAATTGTTTTCTTGCTGAGCGGAAACCGCCGGTTTCTGAAAAAAAGCAACCACCTTTCGGGCTATATCGGAACTCATTGGGGATCCTCCGTTGTAAGCGTCTTCAATAGACGCCACTAACTGCCGTGGATGGATTTTTTTTAACAAATAACCGATGGCTCCGGCTTGCAGGGCGTTAAAAACCAAATCTTCGTCCTCGTAAACCGTCAACATCACAATCAGCGCATCCGGTTTGCGTTTCTTGATCTCCTTTACGCCTTCGATTCCGGACATGCCGGGCAAACCGATGTCCATCAAGAACATATCCGCCCCCCGAATGCCTTCAAAGCCCTCAAACAACTCCTCGCAAGAACCAAATCCTGCCACACAACGGATATGCTCGCTGGCGCTCATCAACGTTATTAAACCTTCCCGTACCGTATGGTTATCTTCCACAATCACCACATGGATCATAAACCAATTCTCACTGTGTTTTTCAAAATTTCTTTTTTTTGATTTTGCCCGTAAATATGATCCGAGTTCCCCGATTTGGTTTGGATTCGATGGTTAGTTGGCCTTTAAGTTTTTCCGCACGTAAACGCATATTTTTCAAACCGTTTCCACTAGGCTGTTTTCGGGGATCAAAACCGACGCCGTCATCTTCCAGAATGACGGTTAATTTCTTATGTGATGCGTTTAACGTCAATACGATTTGCCGGGCGTTACTGTATTTAACGGCGTTGTTTACCGCCTCTTTAAACAATAAGTACAAATGATGTTTCGCTTCTATTTTTAGCGTTACATCTTTCCCTGCGCTATTGTCTTGAATGAGAAAACGGATATTCTTTGCTTCCAGGACGTCGTTAAAACTCTCTTTAAGATGGGTGAATAAGTCCGTAAGCCGATCCTCTCTCGGTTTAATTAACCAGATAATGTCGTTCATTTCATTCATCAGCGAACGGGAGCGTTCGCCTATTTTGATCAATTCGTTATTGATTGACTCGCTAATACCCTTAGGAATCTTGGTTTCAACCACGGCGCTTAAAATATTAATCTCGGACAATCCCGCGCCGATTTCATCGTGCAGGTCAGCCGCAATTTGATGCTGAAAGCGTTCCACGGCAATCAGTTGCCGCACGCGATAGGTAATTAAAAATGTCAGGAAACCGATCAGAAAAAGCCCCAGAAAAAGGATAAACCACCAGGTATTCCAGAACGGCGGCGGTATACTTATCCCTATGGTAGTTACTTTAGGACTCCAAACGCCTTCCCGGTTGCTAGCTTTAATATGAAAGCGATATTCCCCGGGCGGCAAATTGGTATAGGTAATGGAATGACGGCTCCCCAGTCGATGCCACTGTCGGTCGATGCCCTCCATAAAACATGCATAACGGATTAAACCGGGATTTAAAAATTCCAACGCCGAAAATTCAAACGAAAGAGTATGTATTTTGTGAGAGACTTCAAACCGTTTAAAAAAATGAACCCCCGCTAGCGCCAAAGGAACACCGTCGGCGAAAATATTGGTAACAACGGGTTGTGGCTGAACGCTGCTTGGTCTTATGCTGTCCGGATGAAAATAATTCAATCCGTTGATTCCCCCCAAATAGATATTCCCCTGCCGATCTTTAAAAAAGGCGCCCTGATTAAACTCATAACTTTGTAGGCCGTGATCCGGCGTGTAATTTCGAAATGTTTTTAGCACGGGGTTGAAGCATGAAAGTCCACGATTGGTCGCAATCCAGAGCTGCCCGTGATTATCC
>CAZJNP010000649.1:0-2096 GCA_964547355.1 uncultured Calditrichaceae bacterium | reverse complement strand
GATTCATAATAATTAAAAACCACCAGAGATATAAAATGGCTAAACAAAAAGCCTTAGAAAAACAGAATGATAAAATCCGGCAGGCTGCATCAACAAAAAAAAAGGATAAGACCGACGAGTCAGGCATCTATAATTTTGACCATCCATTTAAATATTCTGGAGTGAATGGCACCAATTCTCCCCCAATCCAGCCAACCAACCGGAATGTCATGTTTCTACAGAGAACCATTGGCAACCAAGCAGTTCAGCAGCTTTACAAATCCGGATATTTTCAGCCGAAACTCAAAATTGGCCAACCGAATGATAAATACGAGCAGGAGGCCGACCGTGTAGCCGAGCAAGTAATGAACATGTCGATTCCAAATGTTCAACGTAAACCTACCTGACCACTTTCCAATAATCCCTCGTGCAGGGACGAAGAATTAGAAAAGACGGCCGTTCAAACCGAACCGATTTCAAAACAAATTACGCCACTCGTCCAACGGCAGGAAGAGGAAGAAGGGGAGGAAATTCAAGCAAAAGCATACTCCTTTACTTTAAATTCTATGGTCCAAAAACAGCCTGAAGAGGAGGAACCACTACAAGCCAAACTACTCTCTGGTCAAACCAAGGAAGTGACTCCTGATTTAGAATCCCGAGTTCAGTCACTTAGAACCGGCGGTCAGCCTTTACCCAAATCTACGCGCGCTTTCTTTGAGTCGCGGTTTGGTGTTGATTTTAGTAACGTGCGAGTTCATACAAATCCGCATGCAGGGGATACAGCGAAAAATATCAATTCACATGCTTTTACAATGGGTCAAAATATTCTTTTTGGACAAGGGCAATATGCAGCAGACACTGATAGAGGGAAACGTTTAATAGACCACGAATTGACGCACTTCATACAACAGAATTACTCTCTTCCAGCATTTAAACCCCATGAGGGTGGCGGCATCTGTCACAAAAAATTATCAATTGCTGGTGTTCCTATACACATGATCCAACGTCAGTGTTTCCGTAATTGTACTCCCAATAGAACAGGTAACACAACGCAAACACAGGCAGATTCTCTTAGTAATATACAAAAAGAAATTATTCCCTCTGTCCCTTATTATGTATCTTTTCAAAATGTTAGCCCACCTGCGATACCAGATCAAACTCTTTCTTCACCCGGCCCGAGTGAATTGAGGCCGGATCGGGCAGGGTTTACGCGGGTTCGTGTACGAAAACATATGACAATTGCCTGGGGGCATGGTTCAGCGCGATCGGATGGTAAAATTCCTTTCTTCGCACGCTCTGTAAATATTTTCTTCAGGTTGGATCCTATTGAGGTCTTCCTCTCCTCTGACTATTCTGAAGACTCCTGTCCCTATCAAGTTACTTTAGAGCATGAGAGAAGCCACGTAAGAGATTTTCTTCGTATATTCCATTCTTATCGGCAACCTCTGATTCGAAGATTGAATTCCATTTCCTTCCCAACAGAGAATAATCCTCTATGGGTAACTCCTGGAAATCTAACTTCACTACAGGAAACGCTGTCAAATCCCGTCGTGCAGGCAATCAGAGAGGTCGCAAATGCGATGAAGACGGCGATGGAAGCTGATCGTAACACGAAAGATAGCCCCGCTGCTTATGCGGTAGTCTATGCGCGGTGTCCAACTCATGCATGGATATCATAATAATATTGCTGCTAGGCGAGTGAACAAAAGTTAAAAGGTCGACAAACAACCATGGAAGGAACATATACATTATTGGTACTAAATTGAGTTTGTATGGAAAATCTGGTCGTACTTACCTGTTTTTGGAAAAAAATTAATATAGTCAAAATTTTTATGCAGGGCCTGAACAGATTGCGTAAAGATAATAAACATCTTTTTAATATTGAAGTTGTTGGCGTTGGTTCTTTTGATCATCAAATAAAGCGTCTCTGTAAAAAAAATGAAGTCTACTATATTGACCATCCCAATACGCCTCTGGGCAGTAAGTGGAATGCCGGCCTTCAATATGCACGTTCTTTTAATCCTGAATACCTTTTAATCATGGGTTCAGATAATATTCTTTCCAGTAATTTATTACGCTGCTATTTTACTTATTTTAAAAAAGGTTATGATTTAATA
>CAZJNP010000648.1:0-2096 GCA_964547355.1 uncultured Calditrichaceae bacterium | reverse complement strand
GATTAAAGCGGCGGCGTTAGTAATTTCTTCTTTAAAAAAGAAAAAAGTTAAAAAACAGCCATCGCCTCCTTTCACAACCAGCACATTGCAGCAAACGGCCTCTCGCATGCTGAGGATGTCCACCAAACGGATTATGGGCATCGCCCAGTCCCTGTACGAAGGCGTAGAGATCCCCGGACAGGGCAGCGTGGGTTTGATCACTTATATGCGTACAGATTCCACCCGTATCAGCGCTGGTGCCATTGAGTCTGTGCGAGACCTGATTAAAACGCAATTCGGCGAAAATTTTCTTCCGGCCAAACCACGCCATTACAAAGCAAAGAAGAGCGCTCAGGACGCCCACGAAGCCATTCGTCCTACCTACCTGGACGAACAGTTTGCGCCAAAAGCTCTGAAGAACGTGTTGAATAATGATCAGTTCCGGCTGTATGATCTGATCTGGAAACGTTTTGTGGCCTGCCAGATGGTACCGGCAGAATTTGAAAAAACCACAGTAGAAGTCACCGGCGGCGCCTACCTGTTGGGTAGCGAAGGGGAGGTGATGATCTTCCCGGGCTTCACCAGTGTTTATCAGGAGACGCAAAACGGCGAAACGGAAGAAACCTTTCCCATTCCTCTAGGGCTTAAGGAGGGTGACGCCTGTCAGTTAAAAGACATCGATGCCGAACAAAATTTTACCAAACCGCCGCCGCGCTATACGGAAAGCACGCTGGTTAAGGAACTGGATCGTCTGGGCATTGGTCGGCCGAGCACGTACGCCCAAATCATCAGCACCATCTTGCAACGCAAATATGCCACGCTGGAAGAACGCAAGTTGGTGGCTACCGAATTGGGCGAGACGGTGAATCGTATTCTGATTGAAAATTTTCCGGAAATATTCAATGTCTCTTTTACGGCGCAGATGGAAGAAAAGCTGGATGCCATTGCCGGTAAACAGGCCACCTATGAACAGGTGATGAACGAATTTTACACCCCGTTTCTTAAGGCGCTGGAAAAAGTACATTCCAACAAACACTCCATCAAGTCAGATTTAATCGAAGAAAGCGGCGAAGTATGCGATAAATGCGGTCGCCCAATGGTGATCCGCTGGGGAAGAAACGGACGGTTTCTGGCGTGCAGCGGATTTCCGGAGTGCAAGAATACAAGACCGCTGGATCAAAAGGAAGAACCGGAACAAACGGACGAAAAATGTGATCTGTGTGGCAGCCCGATGGTCATTAAAACCGGAAGGTACGGTAAATTTTTGGCCTGCTCCAATTATCCGGAATGTAAAAACACCCGTCCAATCAGCACGGGTATTAGTTGCCCCAAAGAAGGATGCGATGGCTTTATTGTTGAACGGCGCAGTAAAAGGGGACGTGTATTTTTCGGGTGTTCCAATTATCCGAAATGCGATTTTGTTAGCTGGGACAAGCCGGTGAATAAAGTCTGTCCGGAATGTGGCAATAATTATCTGGTGGAGAAGTACTCAAAGAAGAAAGGAACTTTTCTGCGATGCCCGGTGTGTAAATTTGAGATTGTGGAAGAAGAAGTGGAGAGCAGCGCTTAAGAAGACCAAAATAAAAGTCGATTCCTTTAATGGACAAAAATATTCGAAATTTTATCAGATATATTTCCCTGGAACGACGATACTCCCCGCGTACCGTTACAGCCTATACAAACGACCTGCAGCAATTTGAAACATTCGTCAAAGACTACTTTAACACGACGAATGTTTTCTGGAACCGCGTCGATAAAAAGATCATCCGTTATTTTATGATTCATCTACAAGAAGCCCAGCTTTCTAGGCGCAGTATTGCCAGAAAAATGGCCACATTAAAATCTTTTTTTAAATATTTGGCCAGAGAAGAAATCATTGATCACAATCCGACGTTATCAATTAAAATGCCCAAGTTTGAACAAAAATTGCCGGAATACCTTTCGGAGGCCGAAATCGAAGCCATGTTGAAACTACCGCAACTAGATAATTTTGAAAGTATTCGTGATTTGGCCATTCTGGAACTTTTTTATGGAACAGGAATACGTCTTTCGGAGTTAATTAATTTAACAATGGATCAAATACTCCAAGATCTCTAAGGCTCATTCTCTCCTGTCCT
>CAZJNP010000647.1:0-2098 GCA_964547355.1 uncultured Calditrichaceae bacterium | reverse complement strand
CTCCGATACTTACCAGTATGACGCCGGCGTGCGTTTCTTCCCTTTTGGTACTTTAAAAAATCATAATCCCATATCTGCCCTGGAATATCTGCGCTCTTTATCCGAAAATTCTGCCTGAACTTATCCAGAGATAAGCTCCACGTTTAATTTAGAGCTGTTTATTTCATCAATATCAGTTTGGCGTATAATTCTTCCTCTCCAGCGGTGAATTTACAGACGTACATTCCGGAAGGTAATACTTTTCCGGAGTGATCCCTCCCGTTCCAGCGCACGGTATGTTCACCGGAAGTCAGCGTTTGATGGATGAGTTGTTTCACATGTTGTCCGGTGAGGGAATAAATATCCAGGCTGACCTTTTCCTGTTTGTTTAATTCAAGGCGAATGGCAGCGGACATATTAAAGGGATTGGGGTAAATATTCATCAAAGTAGGGTGCGTGGGCAGAAGTCGCTCCGTGATTGCAGATGTGCCTGTTACGTTAACCACCACCCGGCATTTACTCATACCGTGATTCCCGTCGCCTGCCGTGTAGGTGAATTGCTCACGGCCCTCGAAGTCCGTTTCGGGTGTGTAAATAAGAAATTGACGGTTCGAAGAAATTTCCACCGTGCCTCGCAATCCCGGCGTGGTTACCCACATGATGGATACAACATCGCCGTCCGGGTCGGAATCGTTTTCCAGCACATACAAATTGGTTGGCGTATTTTTGACCACTGTAAACGTATCCGGAGCGGTCAGTGGATGGGTGTTGCGAATGGTTTGATCGGTTTGAGTTTGAACTACAAACACATCCGAACCGCATTCTCCGGCCATGACATATTTATTGCCGGGAGCCAGAGCAATGGTGTTAAAAAAGGTTTCGCCCGAACCGTAATAGTAATAAGATTCCCATTGCAGTGCACCGTCGGCATCGGTTTTTACCAGCCAGGCTAAAAAACTTCCTGTGAATTTTTGCGTTTGTCCCACTTCGGCAAAGTCGTTATCGGCAGTAACTAAAACCTCGTGTCCGCTGTCGTCCTCGCCGCCGTCACCGCCAAAAGTGGCCACCGTGTCGGGCCATAAGGCATTTCCGGCGGAATCCACTTTCATCAAGTACATGTCGGCATAGCCGTTATGGGTGCCCCAGGACCAGGTCTGACCCGAGATAATGTAGTTGCGATCCGGGGTGATCCGGACGCAAAATCCTTCTTCGTCGTATTCGCCGCCTACTCTTTTGTCCCACCGTTTGTTTCCGAAGGCGTCGGTGGATAGCAAATAAACCTCATCCTGCTGAAAAGGAGACCCGATTTCTCCGGTAATCATAAATCCGCCGTCGATCATTTCCTCAATGGAATAGGCCCGTTCCCGGATGTTCTCCGAGCCAATCGTAGCGCTCCATTCCAGATTGAGTTCTGCATCCAGTTTTAAGAGATAAACATCCCAGTCGTCTAATGTGGAAATTTGCTGATCGCCGATTACAATATAACCGCCGTCCGATGTGGGATCAATGTCGTATGCGTTATCGTACATGCTTTCGGCGCCGTAATGCCAGAATCGCAATTCATTGCCGCTGGTATCGGTTTCGATGATCCAGAGATCGTTATCGCCATTTGTTGAATAGGAACGGGTAAAACCCACTAGTATGTAGCCACTGCCGTCCTGCTTGACGGTAAAACCGCGCACTTCATCCCAGTCATCGCCGCCGTAGGTGTGCGTCCAGAGCCGGTTACCCGAAGAATCCAGTTTCATTAAGAATCCATCGGTGTCCGCGCTACCGGCTACTAAAATACTTCCGTCCGTTAACGTGATGGCTTTGTACGCCTCGTCGGTGCCAAGAACGTTAAAAGTATGCGCCCATTGCTGCGCAGGACCCTGACCCAAAACGTTCAGGGTGAACGATAAAAGCAGAAGGTAAAAATACAAGCGTTTCATTTGAAGCACTCTCTTTTCTTGGAATATTTTGGTATATTTTGAGGGAATGTACTAAAAAATAAATAAATCCGAATGCGTTTTCAAGTTCTGGAAGAAAAGGGGGGGGAAATATTTTAAAGATTCGTAAAGAAATTTAAAAATAATGTTCGGTTTGGTTTTTAATGAGCAAGTTTATAATGAATAATTGG
>CAZJNP010000646.1:0-2098 GCA_964547355.1 uncultured Calditrichaceae bacterium | reverse complement strand
TCACCGGACCGTCCATGACTGATAAAATCACCATCAAACGACGCGTGGAAACCGGCACCAGTTGAATCCGGTCAAACACGCCCTGATATAAATTGGGCGTAACGATGATGCCCAGTTGCCGGCTGATGCGGGCTAATACCCTGGCAATATTACCCATCAGGCGATTAATGTCGCCGTCAAACGTATCGATGGTTTCCAGGATCATAGAAGCCGTTCCGGAACGCAAACGGCGTACTTTGAGCAAACGATCCACGTAAAAACGGTATCCCCGCGTGGTGGGTACACGTCCGGCCGAAGTATGTGGATGGGTAATATATCCCTTTTCCTCCAGTCCGGCCATAATACGGCGGACGGAGGCCGGTTTCAGCCCGATTTCCGGTTTTTGCGAAATCTGCGCCGAACCCACCGGCGCGGCTGTCACAATAAAGGCATCGATGATCGAATGTAAAATCGCCTGTTCGCGTGCGTTTAATTCTTCCATGGCTCCAAACGTCTTTTGTTTACTTCCTAAAATGCGGCGAAAACGCCTATTACGGTTCACCAATTTAGATTAGTCTGTACAATTAAAGTTACACCTATTTAAGTTCGGCTAAGTGTTTTGAAACACTTAGTTTACTGGAAATCAAACCAATCAGCGCGCCGAAGACCACCAAAAAGATATAAATCTCAGAGCGCATGGCCACATAGGGGTAAATGGTCTTTTTCACCAATTCCACCGCCAGATAGATGAATGCGTCCGCCAGCAATGCGCCCATAAGCCCGTGCAAAAAACCCTCAATGACAAAAGGTCTGCGAATAAAACCAGCTGTGGCCCCCACCAGTTCCATGATTTCGATAATATCCCGGCGGGCGTGGATCGTCAAACGTACGGTGTTATATAACAGCACCATCGAAATAATGGCTAACAGCAGCCCAATCGCTGCGGCGATCAGGTAAACAATGATGATGTAATGGTCGATTAGCGCCAGGATGTCCTTTTCGTAAACCACATCGCTGACGCCATCCAGTTTTTGAATCTGGCTGCTGATTTTACGCACGCTGGTCGCCGACCGGTAGCCGCTTTTGATCTTTACCGTGCAGGAGGGCGGCAGCGGGTTTGTTTCCAGCACCTCGTAAATGTTCTGGCCGAATTCTTTTTCAAACCGGCGCGCCGCTTCTTCCTTGGAAACATACTTAGCCTGAGCCACACCTTCCAGAGATTTGATACGAGCGGTTAAAGCCTGTCCCTGGGCGTCCGTCAAATCCGGTTCAAAAAACACTTCCAGTTCCAACCGGGCACGTTCGTGCCCGATCCAGTTATTGAGATTGTAGGAAAACAACAGAAAAAAACCAATCAGCAGCAGGGTAAATCCAATGGAAGTCACAGTAATTATGGATGCCAGGCGTGCGCGCCGAAAACCCTGCAGTCCTTCCTTTACAGTAAACCAGAAACTCATTCCACAATTTTCCCGTCTTTGATGTAAATCTGGCGATGTGGAAATTTTTTAATCAGTGTTTCATCATGGGTAGCCATAAGAACAGCCGTGCCCTGGCGGTTTATTTTTTCCAGAATTTCCATAATTTCGATGGACGTCTGGGCGTCCAGATTCCCGGTGGGTTCGTCCGCCAGCACGCTGATGGGATCGTTAACAATGGCCCGGGCAATAGCCACGCGCTGCTGCTCGCCTCCGGAAAGCTCTTCCGGATAGTGGTCGCGTTTGATCCCCAAGTCCATTTTATTTAACACCTGCATGGTGCGGCGTTTGAGTTTATCCCCACTTATGCCAGTTACGCGCAAGGCAAAGGCCACGTTTTCGTAAACGTTTCGGTCTGGGAGTAGTTTAAAATCCTGAAAAACAACGCCCAACTGGCGCCTCAGCATGGGTATTTCCCGGCGCCGGATCTTGGCCGAACTGTATGGTTTCACAACTACTGTTCCGCTATCCGGAAACAAATCCATATAAATTAAACGCAAAATACTGGATTTACCCGCACCGCTGGGGCCGGTTAAATACACAAATTCCCCCTTGTTGATGCGTAGTGAAATGTTTTGCAGAATCGTTTTGTTATCGATGGTTAAATTTACATTGAAAAATTCAATCATGGAGCTGTTCTAACC
>CAZJNP010000645.1:0-2102 GCA_964547355.1 uncultured Calditrichaceae bacterium | reverse complement strand
ATACTAATCCTTTCAATTTTTGGGTTAGTTGGATGCGCCTATTTTAATACATTCTACAATGCCAAAAAAAGATATGAAGAAGCCGATAAGAAAAAGAAAAATGTAAAGTCTGAAAAACTTCCTAAAGATGTTAAGAAGGGTTTTGAGGAAGCCATCAGAAAATCATGGAAATTGATTGATTTTTACGGCGACTCCAGTAAATACGCCGATGACGCTTTGCTGTTGATCGGCAAGTCGAATTATCACCTACAGGAATATTTCCGTGCCCAACGAATCCTCAATCAATTCTTGTTAAAATATCCTGACAGTAAACTGGTCCCTGAAGCCCGCATGTGGCTGGCCAAAACTTATGTGGCGCTTGGACAGGATGATGAAGCATTAAAAGTTCTCAAGACGATCTTTAAAAGAAAAGTCACTAAAAACGTGGCAGCTCAGGCGTTTTATATTCGGGGCGATCTTTATTTTAAACGAGGCGAATATAAAAAAGCGCTGGAGCAGTTGGAGAAGTGCGTTGAAATTGCCATTGATGAAGAAATGGAAGGCAATGCACGTTTTTTAATCGGCGACGCTTTTTTTAATCTCGGTGAATATGAGAATGCCATTTATAACTATGAAAAGCTGAAAAGCATGAACGTCCCGGTCATCAAAGAGTACGATGCCAGAATACAGATTGTGGAATCGCTGATAAAGCTCAAAAAATACGAAGAGGCTGAGATCCGCTTAAAAAACATGCTACGCGATTTGCGTTTTCAGAAACAGTTTCCACAGATAGAGACAAAACTGGGCAATCTTTACGAGATAATGGGCGATCCCCAATTTGCCATGGATCAGTATTACGATATACTAAAAAAGTACAAAAAAAGCGACGGTGCACGTCTGGCAGCCTTTTACATCGCTCAGCTTTATGAATTTGAATTTGCGAACATGGACTCGGCGGAGCATTATTATAAAATGGCCTCCGGGGTTAAATCTAACGAGGAAATTTCACAGCAAGCTAAAGAACATTCCAACCTGCTTAAAGAATATCTTAAAATCCGCGATCAATTAAGAAAAGACAAACATGATCTGTACAAAATTGCGCGCGGGGATTCTCTGTTGGAAGACAGTGTGGAGGTAGCCGGCGACAGCGTAGAGGTCGAAACAGCCCAGGAACTACCCATACCCGACGATGAGCTTTTCCCCCCAAATAATGAAGCGCTTAAAAACGAAGCGTTGAAACAGCCTGGCGATAACGAAGAAAAATCTGATAGCGCTCACGTGAAAAAGAAGAAAAAAATCAAACGCGCAAAGAAAGTTGCCATTAGTCGAACGCCGGAAGAGGTACAGGATAGTTATCTTAAAACCAGCTTTAAGTTGGGTGAATTCTTCTTGCTGAAATACCAGAATTATGATAGCGCTGCAGCCGCCTATTCTAGATTTATTGAAAACTTCCAGGATAGCATTCGGACGCCGAAAGCCTATTATGCGTTATATGTGGTTTACCATGATTTTCTTCAGGATACCGTCAGGGCCGATTCATTCCGGACAATGATTTTAACCAAGTTTCCGGAAAGCGAATTCGGGTTAAAATTAAGCGGCCGGTTAAAGGAAATTGAGAAAAAAACTCAGAATAAAGATCCTAATAAAAAACTCTATCATTTAGCCGAGGACTATTTCCTGACCGGAGAATACCAAAAGGCCATTAATCAGTTTTCTCAAATCGCAAAAAATGATTCCGGTGGCGTATGGGGCGAAAAATCCCGCTATGCCATTGCCTATATTTATGAGCATTACTTAAAGGACATTCCGGCTGCTGTGAAAGCCTATCGGCTGCTAAAAGAAGAATATCCCCATTCAAAACTGGGTGTTTTAGCCAGTCATAAAATCGCCCCGCCGCCGGAAGAGAAAGCGGAGTCCACTAACGATGCTGAAAATGAAAATAAGGGAAAAGATTCCCCTTTGCAGCAGAAGGATGAAAAACAAAAGAAGCTACCTTTAGAAAAGAAACTAGAAAAGAAAACATCGATCATTAAGAACAAAAAGGTTGAAATGTATTGACCAATCGCATTTTAGTCTTATTACTTATTGCGCTTACTTTTTTAGCATGCAGCGCGAATCTTCGT
>CAZJNP010000644.1:0-2105 GCA_964547355.1 uncultured Calditrichaceae bacterium | reverse complement strand
AGTGTATTTCGTCCCAATATCCCCAATATTCAAAAAGAGGTTCCCGGCGGCCGTCTGTATTGCGCAAGTCGTAGCCATCATCAAAGATTTTGCCTTCCTCAAGGGCCTGATTAAGGACGTCCACAAGTTGAGCCTGCGTGATCTCATAGCGGCTGATATAAAACGAATCCAATGTAACCGGGCGAAGCGGAATGCTCCATCCGTCCCAGCTGCCGCCCATGTTGAATGTACCGCCCTCCACTAAGACCATTTCGATATCCAGCACTTCCATCAAAGCCGGTATGGCCGTGGCGGTATTAGAGTAATCGGAATTTTTTCGGTCGTGATAGGCGTAAACGCGGTAGGTATAGGTGATGATTTTATTTAGTCCGGTGTCGATGAAGGCCGTGGTATTGGTCTTCAGATCGGCAATCTGATGCCAGGCCCGGCCGTCCTCCGAGCGTTCGATGCGGTAGCCGTCTTCGAAGGAGCAGTTATCCTGCCAGGTTAATTTGATAAGCTCATTACTGAGCGCCTGTGCGGTTAACTGTGTGGGCGCTTCCACTTGGTAATCCACGGTTAAAAGGCCGTTTACATCATACTGTTCGTTACAGCCCAAAAACAGCAGAATACCAGGAATGAGTGCCGTTATGATCCGCTTCATGGCTTGCCCCCTATTTAAAAAAAGAGATCTTTTGTACGGTTTAGTATCGGGCAACAATCACAGCTGAATTTTATTGCAGATTTTGGAAGTTTTTCTGGTTGTTGTGTCGGCGTATCCGATAGCGTTAGTATAAAACCCGCAGCTGTTATTAATATAATTAATAAAACCGGCGGATTTCAATAAAAAAATAAAAGGGTTGGCGCCTGCCACTTAATTTCCCCCTGAAAATTTCGTATATTAGCGGTGTCTCTCTCTTCTTTCCGAAAAAAAAGGAGTCATCATGAAACAAACCATTTTAACCGCCATTGTTTTAATCTTTTTCGGACTTTTTCTGACGGACGGTTTTGCCGCCGAAGACGTTATTCAAAAGAAAACCGTGCCCGGTTGCACCTCAATCCGTCCGGTACAGGAAAATATGATTTGCATCGGCGTGGCGCCGGATTACGTGCCGCCCGCACAAAGACCCGTTCTGGCCAAATCCGTTTTCCAGAGCAGGGATTGGTCGCTGGTGGATCAGGTGGACTTTAACGGTTATCTGGAAGCCGGCCGGCATTTTTCCGTCCTTTTTGACCAGATCGGTGGAAATTTGAGCTTGATCGAACCGCAGTTCAACTACGCCTTAACCACGGCCGCTCAGCAAGCCATCGACAAAGCGCCGGAATGGCTGCGCAACGATTTGACCTGGATATTCTCAAATTTAACGCCAGAATATCAGGATCTGTGGGCCGGCGGCATTAACGACGCCAACGATCCCTATGTGGATGAAATCGCTTTTTGCGTGGCGCACTCTTCGCCCCAGTACCTCATGTCCGGTTACGGCTCGCCCGAGTTGTTTCTGGATAACGCTCAGATTCTGTACGACCACGATCAGTACCTGGACTATGTGCAGATTGTGGATTACGCCACCACCGACGGCGACTATTATTCCACCACCCGTTACTTTACGGAGCGGGACGGGGAAGTGGTCGAGCAGGAGGTGCCCAGAGAAATTTATTACTGGTATATTGTGCACCCCAAAATCACCGATGAAATTCCAGCCTACATCGATCCGGATGCCACCGAAGACAATACCACCCACAATAACAACATTGCAGATCCGCCTACCGGCAAATTCTGGCGCGAATTTTTATTCAGTTCCGCCGACGAGGGCTATCCGGTGTTGAAAGACAGTCTGGCTGGCTGCAGCATCGTATGGGACGGAACGCAGGTGATCGATTCCGACAATAATTATGCGGTTGAAATCATTACGAACTGGATTAACGAAACGCTAGTGTTTGATTCCGATGACGAACGGCCGCATCAGCCGGTGCGCATCTACCGCAAGCATAAAGGCCGCTGCGGAGAGTACGCCGACTTTACGGCTGCTGCGGCCAGAGCGGCGCTGATCCCCTGCACCAGTATCTTCTCCTATTCCACCGACCACACCTGGAACGAATTCTGGGACGAAGACTGGGTGCAATGG
>CAZJNP010000643.1:0-2119 GCA_964547355.1 uncultured Calditrichaceae bacterium | reverse complement strand
CACACTAAGTCGAGAACGAAATTTATGAACAAAAAATAATTATACACCATCTTGACAATTAGGTTTTTAAACAATATTATTTAACAAACAAAAAACGTTTACGGGCCAATAAGGCCCGCAGACATCAACCGACTTAATTAAAGCGGAGATGGTTATCCTGTTCAGGATGATCGTCTCCGCTTTTTTTTTGGTTCCGGCGGGAACAGAATCACGTTAACCGGGCGGCAGCCTGAAAAATGCATAAAGGAGGTTTTTTATCATGGGTATCGAAATCAAATGGTCCGAAGACGGCAAATTTGCCACTATTTCCAAAGAGGACCTGGAAAAGCTGCAAAAGAATTTTAACAACGGCTACGCCAAAGGGCAGGAGAGCGGCAGAAAAGAGATTATGAAGCTCTTTTCCTTTTTGGAACTGGACGAGGAAAATTTTGAAAAAGGCATCGGCGAAATCAAACAAAAGCTGATTGACCTGAAAAACGGCAAGCTGCCAAAGGAGATCACCGACAAATTGAAGACGTCGGAAGACGTGATAAAAGACCTGCAAACGAAACTGGAAGAAAAGACCAACGCCTTTGACGCGCTGAAACAGAATTTTGACAGCTTTAAGCGCAATACTCTGATTGATTCAAAATTAACGGAGTTGGCGCAAAAAGCCAAGGCCATCGACGCGCGCGAGGCGGCCAATCTTTTTAAGCTTAATTATCAAATTGAGATCGGGCAGGACGATAAACTGATCGTTAAAAATCAAAACGGCAACGTCATGTTTACCGAGACCGGGGACGAATTAGGCCTGTATCAGGTATTTGAGCGGTTCAGCAAGGAGAAATCCTATTTATTCCAGGCTGAGGGTTCCGGCGGTTCGGGCGGCGGAGACGGCGGCCCCGGACAGGGATTAAAGGTAAGCGAGATGAAGCAGGAAGATTTCGAAAAAACGGTCAGCGACGTCATGCTTGGTAAACAAGTAAAACTGGAGTAACGCCATGAATACCACATCCAACCTTCCTTCCGCATTAAGCGAGTATTACGATCGCGTATTTTTGACGCGGGCCAAACCGCTTTTGCTTTTTGCGTTGTTCGGCCAAAACCGGCCGCTTAAAACCAAAAATTCCAAAACCATCAAATTCCGCCGCTACAACGCATTGGCGGCCGCCACCACACCGCTGACCGAAGGCGTTACGCCTTCCGGCAACGATCTGTCCGTAACCGATTTAACGGCTACGGTGGCCCAGTACGGCGATTTCATCAAAATCACCGATATGGTGGATTTAACCAATCCCGATCCAGTATTAACCGAAGGCGCCCAGATCCTGGGCGACCAGGCCGGTTTAACCATTGATACGCTGGTGCGCGACGTGCTGGTGGCCGGAACCAGCGTGGCTTACGCCAACGGCGCGTCCCGGGCGGAAGTGAACACATTGATAACCAAAGAGCTGATCGCCAAGCGCGTTCGCCTTTTAAAGAACCAGAACGCCCGTAAAATCACGTCCATGTTAAGCGCCGGCCCCGGTTTTAATACCACGCCCATTAACGCCGCTTATGTGGGTTTTACGCATCCCGATGTGGCCTACACCATTAAAGACTTAACGGGATTTGTTCCGGTGGAGAAATACCCCAATCCCGGTCAGGCTTTGCCCGGCGAAATCGGCAGCATCGAAGAAGTGCGTTTTCTGGAAACCACGCAGGTGCCGGTGTTTGAAGGCGCGGGAGCGGCCGGCGGCAGCAATGTAAAGGAAACCGGAGGCCAAGCCGACGTGTACGCCACTATTATCGTGGCTGCCAACGCCTACGGGATTGTTCCGCTGGACATGAACGGCGGCATCATTGTTAAACCGCTGGGCTCCGGCGGCACCGAGGATCCGCTGGAACAGCGGGCCACCGAAGGCTGGAAAGTGGCCTTTACCAGCAAAATCCTGAACGACGCCTTTATGACGCGCATCGAAAGCGCCGCAAGCGTCTAATCCCTTAATCTCCCTGGTACGAAAGGCCCGTCTTTAGGGGCGGGTCTTTTTTATGACAAATGACAAAAGAAAAATAAAAAGGAAATATCATGGCGGAAGAAGTAAAGAATGAAATAAAAATAAAATTAACCATTGACGGCAAAGAGGCTAATGGCGTAATC
>CAZJNP010000642.1:0-2120 GCA_964547355.1 uncultured Calditrichaceae bacterium | reverse complement strand
TCTTTAAATAGTTCCCTAAGCGGTTCGATCAGTTCAAAATCAAAATGCTCCGGCAGCCCCCCCACGTTGTGATGCGATTTAATGGTTGCCGAAGGACCTTTAAAGGAAACACTTTCGATCACATCGGGATAAAGCGTACCCTGGGCCAAAAAATCAAATTCACCGATTTTCAGGGCTTCTTCCTCAAAAATGCGGATAAACTCTTCTCCGATGATTTTGCGTTTTTGCTCCGGATCGATCACGCCTTTCAATTTATCATAAAAACGCTGCTGACTATTGATACGCGTCAAATTTATGCTAAAATGTTTGCGAAATACCTGTTCCACCTGATCGCCCTCGTTCAGACGCAATAGGCCGGTATCCACAAACACGCAATGCAACTGGTCGCCAATGGCTTTGTGCAGCAATACAGCGGTCACGCTGGAATCTACTCCGCCGCTTAAAGCGCACAGCACATGGCGCTCACCCACCTGCCTGCGAATCCTAGCCACACTTTCTTCGATGAATGATTCCGGTGACCAATCACCTTTGCAACCTGCAATATTGTACAGAAAGTTTTTAATAATTTGCGTTCCGTAGGAGGTATGAACCACTTCGGGATGAAACTGCAAACCGTACAACGGTTGCACGGCATGCTCGATAGCGGCAAAAGGTGAATTGTGCGTGCGGGCGATCACCCGAAAGCCCTCTGGCAAACGCAGCACCTTGTCGCCGTGACTCATCCAGACTTTGCTTTGGTTGGGAATGTTTTTTAACAGGGGGCTGTCTGTTTCAATTTCAAGTTCGGCCGGGCCGTATTCTTTTTTTTCCGCCTGCACCACCTGACCGCCATGCAGATCGGTTATCAATTGCAAGCCATAGCAGATGCCCAGCACCGGCAAGCCAAGATCAAACACTTCCCGGCCCACTCTGGGTGCGTCCGGTTCGTAAACCGACGAAGGGCCGCCGGAAAGCACGATCCCTTTCAGATTTTTTTCGGAAAATGATTTTAGCGGCGTATTGAAAGGATGGATTTCGCAATAAACGCCTGCCTCGCGGATACGGCGTGCAATGAGTTGGGTGTATTGAGAACCAAAGTCCAGAATGAGAATGGTTTCATGTTGAAAACCGTTGCGGTTTACAGAATTTCCCATGCCTTTAATTCCTCAAAAAAATGGTAATTGGTCAAATCATAATGAATGGGTGTGATGGAAACATAGTTTTGCATGACGGCCAGGTCGTCCACATGATCGTCCGTATCCAGCACCATGCGTTTACCGGTCAGCCAATAATAGGTGCGGTTGTTGGGGTCCACCCGCTTATCGAAAGATTCTTCGTAGCGTCCTTTACCCTGACGGGTTACCCGGAATCCTTTAATTTCCTTTTCTTCCACAGCGGGAACGTTTACATTCAACAGCGTACCGGGCGGCAGGCCTTTAGTTAAAATAGCCCGGGAAACGATTTTTGCTACCTTTGCCGCATAATCAAAATATTGTTTGGTAAAAGAGGCCAAAGAAATGGCCATGGAGGGAATACCAAGGATGGTTCCTTCCGCCGCGGCGGAAACCGTACCTGAATAAATAATATTCGTTGCGGTATTCGGTCCCTGATTAATTCCGCTGATAATCAGATCTGGCTTTTCCCCCAGCAAACAATGCACGCCAAGCTTTACACAATCCGCAGGCGTTCCGTTAACCGCGTAACCGAAAAAATGGCCATCCCGTTCCACTTCCTGGACTCTTAACGGGTCGGAAAGGGTAATGGCGTGTCCCACGGCGCTTTTCTCCGCTACGGGCGCCACAACGGTGGTCTGTCCCACCTCCTGCATCGCCTGCTTGAGATGCCAGATACCAGGGGCATAGATGCCGTCGTCATTGGTGATTAAAATAGATAGATTCTTCATCATCCTCTTTTAGTAGTATGTTATTTGCAATTTATAAAAGTTTTGTTTCTTTAAAGGAGAAAGAATGTCTCATATACAAATCTAAGCACAAGCGATTTTAGTTACAACTCTGAACACCAGCTGGAGTATACTCCTTTTATAGTGGGATAATAGCATTATGAAACGTTGACTGAGTTTTCTGTTTATTGCAATTATATCTTCATTTACAAGCAACATAATGTTTCTTTACCTTATATAG
>CAZJNP010000641.1:0-2122 GCA_964547355.1 uncultured Calditrichaceae bacterium | reverse complement strand
TAATAATACTCGGACCTTCGTAAAACTGGAAACCGGCAACAGAAAATTTATTCAGCATCACCGGCTCGCGCGTTTCTGCGCGCAGAAGCCGGTTTACCACCCAGCCGCCTAAAAACGGAAACTGCAGCAATAATTTAAGGAAATGGCGTCTTTCTTCCATTGCCTCTCTCGCTTTGTAACAAAAACTTTGCCAAAAAACCGGAATGCTTTATAGCTAAAATACGATCTGTTTCTTGTAAAGTAAAGTGTAAATATGATCCGTTTAATACTCCGGTTTGAAAGAACTCAGTAAAATATTCCTAAGCAGTCTTCTTCAGGATGAACAATAATGGCCAACGGTAGTGGTGCATCGGGTTTCAAAATCACGATACAAAAAAACAGATTCAAAAACTCATTCTTTGGTCACAAATCGCAAAACGCAATCTTTATTCGTCTAAAATAATGTTTTGTCAGCAAAATTAGTGCATAATATCACATCTTAATTTATATTTATACATTATTATGCTTTTCAATTTTTTACCCTCTCATTCGCAAAAGGAGGTGTGACCATGCAAGCACTCAGGGAAGCCATCGTTTACGACAAAACCCGCCATCCGGAAAGAACCAACGCCACGCTGGAACGCATCCAGGAAGTGCTGGAAAACGTGCTCGGCGACGCGGCAAAGTCGCACAAGGATCAGCTGCAAAAAGAACTCGGAGATGTCCCCCTCCGGCAGCCTCTGTCCGAACCGCAGGCTGACGTCATTTTAGACTATTTCGACCGGTCTGGTTTTTCGCGCCGCCAACTTGCCCAAATCACCGAACAACTGGAACTGTCCGAAATTTCCACGGCCGAAGCCATCGAGCTGCACCGCCGGTTTAAAATTCCGGTCTCGCGGCCGGAAGAAGACATTATTCCGGTCAAAGGCGACGGCTGCTGGATCATGGACACAAAAGGCAAGTGGTACCTGGATATGGACAGCAACTACAGCGCCACCAATTTAGGCATGGCCAACCCGGAAATTGCCCGCGGCCTGTTTAACCAGGCGAACGTGCTGATCTCCATGAAAGAAGACCGCATTCAGATCGCCCGCAGCCGTTTTCTGAAAGAAATCCATTCCATGATGCCCCAGGGACTCAATCAATTCTACTGGCAGAACTCCGGGGGCGAGGCGGTGGACAAAGCGCTCAAAATCGCCAAAGCCTACACAGGAACCACTAAAGTAGTGGCGTTTAAACACGGATTCCACGGCAGAACCCACGGCGCCGTAGCCGTGACCTGGAATCCAAAGTATCGGCAACCTTTCGGACTGGATCAGCAGGCTTGGGTCGTTTTCGCAGATTTCAATAACATTGACAGCGTGCGCGAAGCCCTCCGAAAATCGGGCGCCAGAATCATCATCCTGGAAATGGTACAGGGCGAAGAAGCCGGTAATCTGCCGGCCGACCCGGATTTTATTCAACAACTGTGGTCGCTTGCTCAGAAGGAGGGTGCGCTCATCATCGACGATGAAGTGCAGGCCGGTTTTGGCCGCACGGCTGTTAAAGAAGGCAACTGGTTCGCCTGCATGAGCTACGACGTGGTACCTGATCTGATGGTAATCGGAAAATCCTTTGGCGGCGGTTATCCGGTTACCGCCGTGGTAACAAAAGAAGAAATCGGGCAGGCCATGCAGCACGGTTACGACGGCTCCACCTTCGGCGGCAATCCCATGGCCATGACCGCCGCCCTGATCGCCACCCGGCAGATGCGCGAAAAAAACATCACCAAAAATGTCATTCAGCGCTCGGCACAGATGGTGAACGGATTGGAGGCTTTACAGAAAAAATATTCCCAGATGGGAGAAATCCGCGCCCGCGGGCTGATGGTGGCTTTTTCTTTAGGTAATCCCGAACAGGTGACGCAGGTTCAGCAAGTACTGGCGCAACGCGGCGTAAAAGCCAGCTTGTCCACCGGGCCTTTTATGCGCTTTCTCCCGCCAACCATTATCAGCGCCGGCGAGGTGGATTTTTTTCTGGAACAACTTGACCACGCCTTAAGTACACTGCATTAAAAACTATGTGCGCCCCAAAAAGAGACCACATCCGTGGTCTCTTTTTGTAATTATTCAGACTTTTGAGGATGGGATAATCAGGATTGACA
>CAZJNP010000640.1:0-2128 GCA_964547355.1 uncultured Calditrichaceae bacterium | reverse complement strand
TTTTGTAAGCAGGATGCGCATGCTTTTTGAGGAAGACGGTAGAATTATACAGACAAAACACTATACCAGACCCGCCCGAGGCTCGGTTACACTTCCGGCCTTGAATTTTGCCGGCGGAGTCATAAAAAACAGGGAAGTGGAAAACAAGTGTCATTACAACGGCAAAGAGCTTAAAGACGACCTGTTTGCGAACAACAAAACCCTGATGTGGTACCTCTATGGCGCAAGGTATTACGAGCCGCAGTTGGGCCGGTAGTATGTGCTGGATCCAACGGATGAGTTCTATTCGCTTTATGTTTATGTAGGGAATGCGCTTACCGTTGCAATAGATAAAGATGGTAATGTAACAGACTGGTTAACAATTGGAAATAAAGCAAAAGGAATAGGTTTTTATGGAACTACAGGTGCGAAACCTTTAATACATAATCCAAATGAACCATGATGGTTATCTGCACCTGTATGGATTTTAGCTGGAAATATATCATTCGTAACTTTCGGCTTCGGTTGGGGGGCGGCAGCTGGTTTTTCTTTAGAAGGTTATTCAAGTTTGTATTATGCTAATGCTATAAGTGGTAGTATCTCAAATACATTATTTAATGATTACTAAAATCCTAGTTTTTTTATGAGAGATGTTATGATAGGAGGATTTACAGGTGGATTAAGTTCCGCGGTAACTTTTGGAATAACTAAATGGTTAGGGGCATTTAAATCAATACCTGTTAATAGTTTTATTTCAAATTTTATCTCCAGTGACCATATTGATTTAGAAAAGTTCGTAACCCATATTTGGTCTTCTTTATTGTTACAATATACCTTAAAAACAACTGTAGGCGCAGATATCCTTACGGAAGCAACGATTAATTTAGTAAACTATGATTATGGTGACCCATGTTAACTAATAATGACGGTTTTTTTACATTGCTCCTATAGACAATACACGTTCGAGGTGATGATAAAAAAGCAGGATTCAAATTTATGCGTAATTATTTTGATAGTCATAGAATTGTTGTAATAGAAATAGCATTGTTTACAGTATTAATAATCTTCTTTTTATATTTACTTATCTCCAGTAATTTTAAAAATATTTTTCTTAGTTGAGAATAAGTAGTATGTAGTTCCCGATGCATTCTATGGTTTGTTCATTAATTACATTGATAAAGGTGATAGTGTGTATTAAGATCCCAGCCGGTGGGATATTTACGTTTACAAAAAGAAAAACGGGAAATATATTGAAAAATATTTCCGCGGGGCGTAGGACTCCTGGAAATGAGTTTTTATTCAAAAAATATACGTCTACTTTCAGATGCATCACTTCAGTTGCTGTCATGTCTTGTGTTTATATTAGGTTTGGATAATGCAATTTATATACTTTATCTTAAAGTGCAATCACATATTAACACCTTATATCTGGCTTTTGGAAGTCTCTTTTACAACAATATTACAGGGTACTCCCCCCCAAAAAAAAATTAAAGACAGCCTATCCGTAACCAATTTTAAAAACAACAAGTTAACTAGAAAAATAAGCTTAAATTCATAAAAATGGTGGTATCCTGAAAAAATAAAAAAAGTATTGAATCCTATGAATCGGCTTATTATAATTATAAATGAAACAAATTATTTCAATGTGTTTCATTTATTGAAACGGAGACGGCGATGAAACTCACCAACGGTCAACTGACGGAAGCTATTTTAGACTCTCTAGGAGAAGGTCTGTTCACGGTTGACAAAGATTTCCGGTTGAATAGCTTCAATCGGGCGGCAGAAGAGATTTTGGGTATCAGTCGGAACGAAGTGCTGGGAGATTTCTGTAAAAATGTGTTTAAAACCAAACGCTGTTTCGATGACTGCCCCATTCAAAAAGTGCTGGAATCCGGACAGAATATCTATGATCTGGAAAGCCGGATGATCGACCGTTATGGAAGAAAGTTCCCGGTGAAAATTAACGCCACGGTACTAAGGGACCAAGACAACAAACCCATCGGTGGGGTGATCTCTTTTCGCGATATGTCGCATATCGAAAATATTCAGAAAAAGCTGATGACCACTTCCAATTTCCACGGCATCATCGGTATGCATAAAACCATGCAGGAAATTTATAATATTATAGAAGAAATCGCCGACTCACGAT
>CAZJNP010000639.1:0-2131 GCA_964547355.1 uncultured Calditrichaceae bacterium | reverse complement strand
GTGGATAATTTCCCTCTGGTCCCGATCAAAAATCGAAGCGTAAAGCATATCGGTTTCCTGGGTGGATTAAACTCGAACGTGAAAGGTTTGGATATTCTGTTAAATGCAGTTGCTAAGCTGAAAGAATTGGAGATACGGTTGATTATCGGTGGTTCCGGGAAATTAGTCGAACGATATAAAAGACAGGCACAGGAATTAAATATTGAAAATCGTTGTGAATTCTTGGGGATCATCAAACCGCCTGCCCGGGCTTCTTTTTATCAGAATTTAGATTTTTTTGTTTTATCGAGCAGGCGCGAATCCTTTGGCATTGTGTTGCTGGAAGCCATGGCCAGTGGATTGCCTGTCATTGCCACCCGTTGCGGCGGACCTGAAGAAATTGTGACAGATTTTACCGGCCTGCTCATAGAACCCGAAAATGCCGATGCACTAGCAAGGGCAATTGAGAAAATGGTAAAAACGTATCAACAATACGATCGCGAACGGATTCGTAATTATGTTTCGGAACGGTTTGGCGAAGAAACGTTTATTACAAAAATGACTGAAATTTACAGTGAATTATCCGGGGGATATAACGTTGAATAAACCGATTTTTATATTAGGGTGTTCGAAATCCGGCACTTCTTTATTGCGTAATTTGTTAGACGGGCATCCGGATTTGTTTGTAATACCAACCGAGGCGCATTTTTTCCAGAATACGAAATACTGGGTAAATTACGCCTTCCGCAGCACTAAACCTGAACCGTTATCCTTTGACGAAAAGAAAGAGAGGCTCATTCGCTGGATTGCCAAAGTAAATGAAGTAGAAGATTCGGTTTCGGATTCATTTAGCAAAAACCGCTGGGATGTTTACAGGGTAAAAAAGATCCTTAAAGAAACTAAGGTATCTTCTGACCAGGAGTTAATGGATATTTATATTAAAGCGCTGTACAGTGGGCTCTATGGTACAGAATTTCCGGAGAATTTGCGATTTGTGGAAAAATCGGTTGAAAATGCAGAGTTTGCTTCCGAGCTGTTAAAATTCTATCCCGAAGCTAAATTTTTGCATATCATCCGTAATCCATATTCCAATCTGGTAGCGCTGCGGAAATACTCCCAGCATGTAAGGAAAACGTCAAAATTTCCCTATTTAAAAAATATCCTGTTTTCGTTATACAACTCATTTTATTTTTTGTACAAAAATTCCAGGCTCATTCACTCGTATAAAGTTGTCAGATACGAAGATATTTTAACCAATCCAGAACAAACGATGCGGGAAGTCGCAGAGTTTCTGGAAATATCATTCCAGGATTCATTATTGATGCCGACCATGTTCTCGGAAAAGTGGCAAGGGAATAGTACCAGCCAAGTAAAGTTCGATTCGATTTCAAAGACCAATGTAGATCGCTGGAAAAAAGAAATCACCCCTCTGGAAGTCTGGATAGTAAATCATTTTTTCAATTTTGTTATCCGGGATTATGATTATGAACATATTCCCACAGAAAGGGGATTGTATTGGCCTCAAAAGAAAGAAACGCTTAAAACATATATTCAAAATAGAATTTTCTTAAAGATGTTTCTGAATTTCTAATCCATATTCTGCGAACTTCTCCAAATGTACAAGCAATTTATAAAATTAGCCAAGAACTCCCTGATATACAGCCTGGGAAACGTATCGACCAAAGTTTTAGGTTTCGTACTTCTGCCTATTTACACTTCCCATTTAAGCGTGACCGATTACGGTATACTGGGAATTTTAGAGGTGAGCGCGCAGTTCCTCACCGCAGTTTTTGGATTAAATTTGTACAGAGCCCTGGTGCGGTGGTACTGGGAGAATAAGGATCTTGATTACCAGAAAGAATTATTCTTTACGGTATTAACGTTTCTAGTGGTTTTCGTTTTATTACTTGAAATTATATTTTTTATATATGCTCCATTTTTTAGCTCGTTACTATTTTCAAACGTAGAAAATACATACCTTTTACGGTTGATGGCCATTTCTGCTGGTTTGAATATTATTTTTAGAATCCCATTAACATTAATGCGGGTACAGGAGAAACCTGCACTTTATTCTATTTCGAATATCATTAAACTATTCGTCGCTGCGGTTTTGACCATCGTATTTATATTAAAGATGGGAAAGGGCGTGGAC
>CAZJNP010000638.1:0-2139 GCA_964547355.1 uncultured Calditrichaceae bacterium | reverse complement strand
GAGGGCAAAATAGTATAAAAAAAGGCCGCCCCCTTTTGGGACAGCCCCTTTTTTTATTCCACCTGAGTATCGATTAAGTCATTATCGCAGGCGTGACACTGTTCCGGATGCGGAATTCCAAAATACTCGTGAATGAACGCCCGGCGGCAGGTTTCCAGTTTGGCGTACTGCATCATTTTCAGCAATTTCATCTGTTCGTTTTTCAGCTTCTGCTCCAGATAGGTTTCGTCCTGTAAATGCCTGGGCAAAGGAGCCACCACCCGCAGGTTTTTCGTTTCGATGGACCCTTCGATGACTCCCCAGCGGTCCAGAATGTTTAGCACCGTTTCCGCCCGGTAATCCCGGCGATTTTTGTACACCAGCTGCTCCTTAAAATACTCCATGCCTTCCGCATTGATGCGTTCTGTGTCGGAGACCAGCAACTGGTAGGCGCGGTAATAAAATTCCGCAGAAGGGTTGTTCCACTTGATAAATTCCATCTGAATATTCAAATCCTGTTCGTCGTAAAGCAACAGGCAAAGCGCCGGTTGGCCGTCCCGCCCGGCGCGTCCGATCTCCTGGTAATAGGCTTCCAGCGAACCCGGTATCTGGGCGTGGATCACGACCCGGATGTCTTCCTTATCCACCCCCATGCCAAAGGCGTTGGTGGCCAGCACAAGCTGATCCTGACCCTTCATAAAACGATCCTGTACAGCCTTGCGCTTGGGTGTGGGAAGTTCTCCGTGGTAAATCTGATGCCGGATTTTAGCCGAAAACAATCGCTGACTCATTTGCAGAAGGTCTTTAATCAAAGAAAAGTAGATGATGCCCGAACCCGGACGGGAAGACAGGGCCTGTTGAACTTTTTCCAATTTCTCACTTTCGCCCCAGACGTTTTCCACCGCCAAAAACAGATTGGGACGCTCAATGCCCTGGTGGAAAATCTTAACCTGATCCTCGTTGAGGCCTAATTGAAAAATAATATCTTTTTGCACTTCCGGAGTGGCGGTAGCCGTTAAGGCAATGGTTGTGGGATGGTTCATTAAAGCCCGGAATTCCTTTAACCGGGTATAATCGGGACGAAAATCGTGTCCCCATTGACTGATGCAGTGCGCTTCGTCCACGGCTAGCAGGCTGATGGTACGGTGGGTCAGCAAATCCACAAACTCCTGTTTCCGAAACCGTTCCGGGGTGACGTATAAAATTTTGTATTTTCCCTCCCGAACATTTCGGTAGCGCGCTTCCCGTTCTTTTTTGGAAAGAGATGAATTAATAAATGACGCGTCGATTCCTTTTGCCTGCAATTGATCCACCTGGTCTTTCATCAGGGCAATCAACGGCGAAATAACGATGGTTAAATCCGGTAACAATAATGCCGGAAGCTGATACAACAGGGACTTCCCGGAGCCCGTGGGCATAATGACCAACGCATGCTCTCCCGCGAGCACGTGTTGGACGATTTGTTTCTGCTGGCCGCGAAAGGATTTAAACCCGAAATATTTTTCTAATGCCTCTAATGGTTTCATGTATTTTCCAAGTAAGGTGTTGGTTTCGACTATTACGTTCCAATCGATTGCCCCCTTTGACAACACAAGCGGAGGTGCCAATCTTCAATATTTTTTCTCTTAGACATTCGTTGCGGAGTTTATGATCCGCTGTGGTTTTTGGGACAACCATGCGATTTTAATCAATGAGCGCTTTTTAAACAAATTAAAACTTTCCTCACTCATGAATTCATCGTAAATTAACCTACAGCCAAAGGGAGGAAGTACTTATGGATTATCAACTATCCGACGACGAAAAAATATTTTTACTTAAATTAGCACGTCAGACTATTAATCATTTTTTAAAAAATGAACCGTTGCCCAAACCCGATTATTTTTCGGATCGCTTAAAAGAAAAAGCAGGCGCCTTTGTGACTTTGCATATCGACGGAAATCTGAGAGGCTGTATCGGGTATGTGGTTGCCATCAAGCCGTTGCAGGATGCGGTCTCCGATCTGGCCATTTCCGCGGCTTTCAACGATCCCCGTTTTCAGCCGCTCACCATGCCGGAATTCGATAAGATTGATATTGAGATTTCTGTGCTTACGCCCACCGAGCGTGTGAAAAGCATCGAGGATATAAAAGTGGGGCGGGACGGTTTATTGATCCGTCAACC
>CAZJNP010000637.1:0-2142 GCA_964547355.1 uncultured Calditrichaceae bacterium | reverse complement strand
GAATTAAACATGGGCTGACTTTAGCCCAAAGTCGTGGATAAATAGAATCTGATGATAAGGTTCGTTTTCTGATTAATCAACAAATTAAAATAATAATTGGAGGCAATGATGTTTCACATTCCGGAATGGGTTTTCGAATTTCATGGGCATAAATGCCCTTTTATGCCTATCGGTTATCGGATGGGAAAGCTCGCCCTAAAAGAACTGGGCATTGAAAAAGTAAAAGATCACGGTGCTTTCGCGTTTTCTGAAATGGGTGAAGGCCACCATAACACATGTATGGAAGACGGTATTCAAGCCGCCACAGGGTGCACCACCGGCAAGCGGTTATTTAAACCGCTGTATTACGGAAAAGCGGCCATGATTCTACACGTGCCCCAAAAGGGAACAGTCCGTATATCCTTAAAATCGGAAATATTCGATGAATTAGGTAAATCCGACTTCCTTGTTTATCGCAAAAAAGGATATGCCCCCTCCGACATTCCCGAAGACGTGAAGGAAAAAGTGGTCAACCAGGTGCTAAACATGAGCGATGAAGAATTGTTTGTTATTACACCGTTACAAGATTTTCAGGTTCCGGTGGTAAAAAAGACTTTTGCCAAACACAAGTGTGAAGAATGCGGTGAGTACACCTTCGAACCCTTCATCAGAATAAAAGACGGCAAAAAAGTATGCCAACCGTGCGCTGAAAAATTGTAACTGTCGATTACTGAAAAGGAGCCCGTTGTTCATTTAACCTCATCCGGATTGGATATTACGCTTAAGGAGTCTGAAAAATGCTTTATGCGATCGTTTTTGCTATTATTTTTGGCGCTTCTTTTCTGTTTGCCATGCTGGGATTAGGCGGTGGCATGGTGTATGTTCCTGTGCTCAAATGGGCTGGTTTTCCGGTTAAGGAGGTTGCCATCCCACTGGGTCTGCTTCTTAACGGATTAAACACACTTCTGGCACTGATCCCTTATGCGCGCAAAAAATTAGTTGACTGGAAAGGCGGCCTGGCCATGGCGGCAGCCGCCTTTATCGCCGCTCCAATAGGGGCATATGCGGCCCGATATGTACCTGTCAGAACTTTGATCATATTGTTTGCCATCGCTGTTTTGGCCGCGGCTATCCGTATGATCGCCTTTTCCCGTCAGCCGGAACCCGATAAGATTATGTCTTTAAAAAAACGATCCTTTCTAGGCAGTATGGTGGGGGCATTTGCCGGTTTTATGGGTGGCATGCTGGGCCTTGGCGGTGGTTTCATCATTGCACCGATCCTGATGTGGATGGGTTATCGCACCAAAGAGGCGGCAGCTACCACCGCCTTTGTGGTTACTTTTTCTTCCCTATCCGGCTATTTGGGGCATGTAGCTGAAGGGCATTTTGATTGGACTCTCACCATTATTGTGGTTCTGGCTGTAGTTTTCGGATCGCAGTTAGGCGGATCGTTTATGTCTCATAAGGCCAAACCCAAATGGGTAAAGCAGCTTTATGCTGTAGTTCTTTTAGGGATCGCCATAAAACTCATAGTCGGAGTGCTGGGATGAAACACCAGTTACTATTTAGTCACAATAGTAATAGTTAACAACCTCCCCTTAGTGAGTTAGATCGGGAAAAGCCGGATTAGTTATATGCAGGTATGTTCGGCGTTAACTTGTACTTGAATCTTATTCTCAAAAGCTATTGTATAAATAACGGTCTTTACAACCAATACCCTTAAACAAATATTTAGATTACTATATTTTGTTATTCTGCTTACCGAACAGGTTAAAATATTGCTGCCTGATTCCTGCGGAGGAAAACCGGTGCAAAAAAATTTGGACAAGTATCCACAAATCACCTGATAGGGCCATTTGAGCCGGCAGGTCTTGTACCAAGCTTGTTTGGTGTGTGTCTATCGGATAGAAGTACTGAATTTCATCCCGCCCAAGTGGAAATCCACCGACTTGGACTTACCCTAGTTTGACATATCACCAAACATTAAGCATATAAAAACAAAAACGCCACATACACTTTAAGCCAAGTCCTAAAACTTACAGAAAGTTAAGGTTAATATAAAGAACACTTAAAATGCAGATTACCTGAGGGACACGCTTTAATTTATGCTAAAAAAACCCAATAAGATAATTATTGAGATTGTTCGAAGGCTTTCATCAACTC
>CAZJNP010000636.1:0-2145 GCA_964547355.1 uncultured Calditrichaceae bacterium | reverse complement strand
GCGTTCATCGGAGCACAATTACCGAAGACCCATTTGACGGTTGCCGGGTCTTTTTATTCCGGAACAAGCCTTTATGAGGATGCTGATGTCGATGAGTTAGCATACGGGATTCTTTTAAAATTTTCTACAAAAAAAATCACTGCACAAGCTGAATATATTACTGCATATTATGACTGGAGCAACAGTAATTCTAAAAAGGAACCCGCCGGCTTCTATGTTTCAGGGACTTATCGTATTGCCCCAAAGATAGAAATTGGACTGCGCTATGATGAAAATGATGTTGATAAGAATATTGCCAATAGTTCCATGTCCAGATTTACGATTATGAGCGGCTATTATTTCAATAAACGTAATCGAATCATCCTTAATTATGAAATTCGCAAAGATGATCAAATCGAAAATATTGGGGATATTCTTACGATTCAGTTTCAGGCAGCTTTGTAACTATAGTAAATATGTTCATGCATTTGTTAAGCAGGATCAATACTTTTACGAAATTTAAAGTAAGAGAGAAAGAATGATGAAATTTTTTTTCATTTGGTTCCTTATTCAGAGTAATGGGAGTAACTTTGGGCGCTTACGGCTAATCTAACTAAATAATGCCTTCATAACTTATGGTAAAGCATCGCGCTATAACATGTACCACGTCTTTGCCTTATTGGCCGTAGCCTGAGCGTTGGACAAATGGCCGCAGCAACAAAAACTGCTGACTCTGGCTGGATGGTTGCTGGTAGCCGGAATCGTTTTGTTTTCCGGTACTCTTTATATTCAATCCTTAACCGGAATACATTTTAGTTATTTCACGCCCGCGTGCGGAGTATCCTTTGTGGCTGGATGGCTGTTAATGGCCTGGGCGGCGTGGAAGGAAAAAAGAGAGAGCTGAAAGTTAGGAAAAAATAAGAATTTGTCCCAGGGTGAACGGAGGGATAAAAATTTTACAATTGATTCGGAAGCTCTGTTTGTTTATCTATTGAGATCGCGAAAATAAAAGTTTAAAATAAGAAAAACTGCTTAATTCAAATACATTCCCGGGAGAATCAATCATTCGATAAGGAGGCCATTATGCACCTAAAAAAGTTATTTCTTTTTAGTTTTATCGCATTGATATTTGGCGCATCGTTACAAGCGCAGGTGCTTGGAGCTTGCGGCGGCGATCATCAAAAAGGTACGAAAATAACGACCGCCAAAAAGCAAAAAACAAATGATGCGTTAAAAGTTCAACCTGTTCCTTTGCCCGGACAACAGGCCATTGATTTTCAATTGACCGCCGTAGTAGGGAACGAAATCAAAAACATTAAACTTTCCGACTATGCCGGCAAATGGCGTGTGCTGTGTTTTTTCCCGGCAGCCTTCACCTTTGTCTGACCGACCGAACTGTCCGCAGTTGCGGAAAAGTATGATGAATTAAAAAAGATGAATGTGGAAGTTATTGCCGTTAGTACGGATACGCATTTTAGCCATTGGATGTGGAAAAAGACGTCTCCAACGGTTAAAAACGTGGAATATCCCATTTGCGGTGATCCCAGCGGGGCCGTGTCAAGGGCTTATGGGGTGTGGAATCCCGAGAATGGCCTGAATAAACGCGGTCGATTTATTATTAATCCGCAGGGAAAAATAATGGCTGTTGAAGTGCTAACCGAACCCGTCGGAAGAAATGTCGATGAATTGATTCGCCAAATTAAAGCGATGCAAGCCGTGGCCAAGAATCCGGGTAAGGCGGCTCCGGCCGGCTGGAAACCCGGTGATAAGTTGATAGGAACCGGTAAGGATTATATCGGAAAATATTAAGCAGTTCGAAAGTCTCTGACTCCCGGCAGAGACTTTTTTTTTTAAACTATCTTTTTTCTTAAATCGCAAAACTGTGATTACAAGGGTTTAATATAAAAGCCTCTTTAGCCTAAAAAATCAGATATGCCGAAAACGGCCGTATGATAGTGTTTAACGTTTATTTTTAATCAACTCTTTAATCTCGTTTAGGTCGTTTTTCAGCTCATCCAGTTTGGTTGATAGATTTTGTAACTCTTTTTGCGTGGGGCCAGAATTTCCGTCTTTATTAGTGGTTCCGCCGATTTTCATTAAAATAATTATGGACAACAGAAAAATCCCGCCTAAAATTATCTGGGAATAGAAACCGTTCCAAAGGAT
>CAZJNP010000635.1:0-2151 GCA_964547355.1 uncultured Calditrichaceae bacterium | reverse complement strand
ATGTGCGCACTGTGGAAGACAATGAAGCGGCGGCCAACCAGATCATCGATTTTGTTAAAGAAAAAACGTTTGACGAAAACTCGCGATTGTTCTGTTCGCTTGCCGGTGGCCGTAAAACCATGAGTAGTTACATGGCCATCGCGTTAAATTTGTTTGGCCGCGCCCAGGATGAGCTGTCCCATGTTTTAATCTTTCCCGAAGAACGGGAAAAAGAACGCACCTTTTATTATCCCGCTCCCGGTGATGCGGTAACGCGTATCGATTACGCCCGCATCCCCTTTATTCGCCTGCGGGAAAAATTACAAAAACTCTTCGGTGATATTCGCCAATTAAGTTATGAAGAACTGATTAAACTGACCAAACTGGACCTGGAAGATTTAGCTAAAGATGTGCAAGCGGTTCTACATAAAGATTCCCGGCAGCTTATCATAAAATGGGGCGATAAAGAATTTCCTGTAGAATTTGAACCAAAACTATTTGCCATTTATCACTTTCTGTTTGAAAAAAAAGAATCCCGGACATTGCCGGAAAATCCGGAACTCCAAAAGCTTTATTCCGATACTTACGGCCGCGGTAAAGATGGAAAATTTGATGCGGAAAATATTAAAAAGGATGTTTCTGCCATCAACCATAAAGTGCTGGAACCAGTGCTGCCCGAGTTTCTTTTTTCGCTTTTACAAGTTAAACCGGATAAAAATTCGATCTATGATAACACCTATTTTATTCCCATTAATATGACTTCCCGACAAATAACCGCTTAACCCTGTTTAGCCGTATTCAACCTTCAATAATTTTTACCGAATTCGGTAAGTTCTCTCCCGATTTTATTTTTTCTGGAGTTTAGCGCTTGTTCCTATAGCTTTAGCGCCGTAAAAACTAAAGCAAAGGAGGAAGCCATGACCATCACCTTTACGAAACACGCAGTTGAACGCATGAATCAGCGACATATCCCGGAGACTATGATTATCGCTGCACGCTGGTTTGGCGACCGCATTTACGCTCAGAATTCGCTTTACTTTTTTCTGGGTAAACGGTCGCTAAAAAAAATGCTGAAAGAATTTAAGCCGGAAAATCCGGATAAATGGGAAGGCCTGACTCTGGTGTGTGACCCGAAAAGCGAAACGTTGATTACAGTCTTTAAAAACAAAAACTGGCTGAAGAAAATCAAATACCATTAACCAACAAAGATGGAGATTGAATCGAAATACATGAGCTAATCTTAATCGCCGCCCACAAACCAGCCCTCCGCCCAAAAGGCAGAGAAGGAGAGGCCCGCTGATCTCCTTCTCTGCCTTTATAAAAAAGGTGTGACTTAAAGAAGAAGGGAGGTGAAAAAATGACCACTCTTTCAGTTAAACGAAACCAGAACGTTCCGATGCTGCTGGTAGCCAATAAACAAGAAGCGATCAACTTGCTTTCTTCCGGCTTTTTTCGTTGGAACCCGGACATCCGCCTGCTTTTCCTGGAAAAAGAAAAGGAATGGCTGCTGATGGGGCAAATCCGGGAATCCCTGAAAGGAAAGTTTTACCGGGACGTCGGAGTGCCGGTGGATTATATATGACAAATGGAGCCATACCCGTTAATTGCGGGTCAATCCGTCAAAACCCTAAGACGGGTATGGCTCTTTATTTAAAGGAGGTGAATGATGACCAACCCGACCCTTCAAAAAATTGATGAATTGCAACAGACCAACCGTTGGCAGGATCTTATTGATTATCTAAAGCCCATAGTGGAATTCGGGGACCGCAGAGTGGAACACCTGCGTGCCCTGGGTTTTGCCTATTCGCAATTGGACCGTTACGACGAAGCCCGCTATTGTTACAAGCAATGGCTACAGGTTCAACCGAACAAAGCACAGCCCTATTACAGCATCGGGTTTACTTATTATGATGCCGGTGAGTGGAAAGAAGCAGTCGAATGGTTTGATCAGGCACTGGAAATATTTCCACAGTATTTGGTTTGCCTGTACCGAAAGGGAGTTGCCTTGTACAAAATGCTCAGGGCAAAAAAAGCCAAGGACACCTTAAGGGAAGCAGTTATCGTGTATCAAAACTTCAAAGACGAGGAACGTTTAAAACGCAATGCCAAATATTATTTTAGATCGATCTTTTATCTTGGCAAAGCCTATTACGATATTAAACAGTTTCATAA
>CAZJNP010000634.1:0-2153 GCA_964547355.1 uncultured Calditrichaceae bacterium | reverse complement strand
GAATTTTTCTGGCAGATGGCTCAAGTTGACCTGGTGCTGTTTGCCGATCACCTGAAATAAGTCAAGCGTTCGCCGATTACGGTTTACGCGCCCCTTACTGAAGCCGAAAATCAAACGCTGCATATTCCGGTGCGTCATCACAGGGAGGCGCAGTCCATCTCCCAAAAAGAGACGGACGCCGGCAGTAACTGGAAACGCAAGCACTGGCAGAGCATCAGGCACCTGTTCCACGACGCGCCATACGCCTACCATTATCTTCCGCAGATCGCAGAATGGTTTACCGGGCAAGAAGAAATTACCAACCTGTCCGATTTTTTGTTTCTTACTTTAACGGAATTGAATCGGTTCCTTCATTTGCCCGTGAAGTGGATCCGAAGTTCGCAGGAGTTGTCCGCATCTGAGCCGGACAGCAGGCAAGTCCTGATCTCCGTGGCGCAAAAATATCATGCTAAGGTTTACGTGGCCGATCCTGTTGCCGTGCGCAAAGGCTGGATCGACGCGCAGTATTTGCAATCCCATGGCATTTCCTGGCAGGCTTTTGAAGCGTTTCCGACGTCGCATCTTTTTCAATCCTACCGGCGGCAATCGGTGCTGGGATTTCTGCTGCAATTCGGACCGGAGGCCGGATATCTGATCCGGCAATATTTACCAGAAAGAAAACCGTAGCCAGGGGAATGATCCAATGCCGGAATTACAAAAAAGCGAAGCGCTCATTTTAAGTGCCATACGCTGGCACGAGTCCAGTAAAATCGTGACTTTGTACGCCCGCGAGTGGGGTAAAATAAAGGTGATCGCCCGTGGTGCGTTACGCAGGAACAGCCCTTTTGGCGGAAAATTAGAGAGCCTGAATCATGTGGAAGTGATCATCTCCAAAAAGTCCAGCCGCGCGTTGCAGATTCTGACCGACCTTACATTGAAAAACGGCTTTGAGGCATTAAAAGTGCAATTCGACCGTATGCCTTATGCTCTGGCCATGCTGGAGTTTATCCAGAAGACTTTTGAAGATCAGCAAAGCGAACCGGTCTTTTTTGATTTTCTGATAACGTTAATCCGGCAATTGGAAGAAGGTAAATACCCCGAGGTGGTTTTCTGGTATTTTTTATTGAAAGTGTGCTCGTTTTTAGGATTTAAACCCACGCTGGATCATTGCCGTAGTTGTGGCGATACGGCATTGTTGGGCACGGTTTATTTTTCTTTATCTCAGGGCGAGATTTTTTGCGATAACTGCGCCGGGCAGGCACCGCTGGCCAAAGCGTTGCACGAATCGGATTTCCGCTTTTTGCAGAAGTTGCAGAACTATCCACATCGCAGAATCAAAGAACTTGCACCGCCTAAATCCCAGACATGCGATTTTACCCATTTGCTGATGGATTATCTGAATCTTCATGTGGAGCAAACGGTGGAGTTGAAATCGCTGCGGCTGTTAGGCCTTTGAAAAATTGAGACGTTAAGCCAAGTGTTTTAACGCAAAGGTCGCAGGGAAGACGCAAAGTACCGCTTAAGGTTTTCATTTAAAAAATCTGTACCAGGATTTAAAATCACAATCGTTAAATTTATTAGAAGTTTTGACCCAAATATCTTAAATTATTTAATTATATTTTTGAATTTGAAAGGTATTTTTTTACTTGAAAATGATTTGATAGACAAGGAGGAAGGATTTAGTGGCGAATAAAAACGACAAGACGATGGATAAATTAGTTTCTCTGGCCAAACGGCGCGGATTCATATTTCAAAGCAGCGAAATTTACGGCGGCATCAATTCCTGTTACGACTACGGACCGCTGGGTGTGGAAATGAAAAAGAATATTAAAGAACTGTGGTGGAAAAGCATGGTGTACGAGCGAGACGATGTGGAAGGCGTGGACGCCAGTATCCTGATGCATCCCCGGGTGTGGGAAGCCTCCGGCCATGTGGAAGGATTTACCGACCCTTTGATAGACTGTAAGGTGTGTAAGTCCCGTTTTCGCGCCGATCAGATCGATATGTCCAAGCCCTGTCCGGTTTGCGGCAGCAAAGAATCGTTTACGGAAATCCGGCAGTTTAATCTGATGTTCAAAACCTTTATGGGTCCGGTGGAAGATTCCGCCAGCGTGGTTTTTCTGCGCCCAGAAACGGCGCAGGGGATTTACGTTAATTTTCATAACGTGCGCGAG
>CAZJNP010000633.1:0-2155 GCA_964547355.1 uncultured Calditrichaceae bacterium | reverse complement strand
GTCCGACGGATGTTCGAAAAGAAATATTCCGATAAAACCATAAATACCGGTAATCACAACAAAAACTACGTCCAACCAACTGCGAAAGTGAAGTTTTCTTTTTCTGATCACCCAAAAAAAGGTTATCAGAGCGAGAAAAAAATTAAAGAACAGCGCTTGATAGTTAAACCCTGTAAACCGTATGGTGACAAACTGAGATTTATCCTTTAATGCGATTTCAAAAGGAAAGATATACTTGCTTACAATTCCCGCCCGGGTTTGATATTTACCTTTCCATTTTTCCTCATAGGTCCTCAACAAATGATAATTCCTATCCATCAAATATGCGTTTAGATGATCATCATATTTAACCGTGATCCATCGATGGAAAAGGGTTCCCATTAACCGCAAAGAACTCCGCTCCGGGTCGTAACCCGAAACAGGTAATTTCTGGAAACGATAGTGATCAAACATGAGCAGAAAAATCTCGTTTTTTTCATTAATGAGCAATCCGTAGAACTCTTTAATCTCTTTTTCACTAACTCCCATCCATTTTACACTCATCCCTTCAGGGAGTGGTATTTTTTCACAAAACGGCTTTCCTGAAATCTGTTTGATATGAAAAAACTGCCCTATTGCATCCACAACAAAATACCCGGCGTCATAAGGCTTTCTGGTGGTTGGATTTCCAAATATATTTCTTGCCGGAAAATGAAACCCCTTTTCCTGAAGCACCCGAGTAAATGTTTGGGATAGCGATTCGTCAATTTGGTTTGTCTGACAGTCGATAAACTCCATCCGGTCGGTAATCCTGAAAAAACTTTTAGGTAAATTTAACCGTAACCTGGGCGGTTTCGATTCAAACAATGGATATAATTGTATTTGGGGATGTTTGATATCCTTAGGTCGGATATTTATGATCAAATTATTTTTTCTCACTTCTTTTATATCAATCTTAACCCCCATTATAGAATCCGGCATCATATCCCGAGCCGCAAGGACGCGATAATTTAATAAAGGTAATATGTGGTCCGTTTCACTCCGGTTATATTTTTTCCCAGTTTCATCGGTGTAATAATAACCGGAAGTGGCATAACGTCCTATAATAAATTTTTCAATTACCGGACTATAATATATGATTGGCCTGGATATTCTTTCTTCAAAACTAACCCAGTAATATTGGGGTAAATAAATCGCGCCAACAAACACGACAAGAATAATTAAAAATATCCGGCTGAACCGCACAATCATTTCAAAACTCCTTTACGATAACGATGGCCCGTATAAATAATCGAAATGGAAAACAATGCAGAAAGGAGCACAAAATAACCGATGGTATGCTCATAAATCTGATAAGCGTAATTATATAATAGCGTCGAAACGTATAATGTGGTTACAATAATCAAAAAAATTCGTTTCATCCAGATGCGTTCCACAAAAATGGCCGCCACGGACCAATATATAACCAGACCCGCTAATCCCCAGGGGAACATGGTGAGACAAACGCTTCGAACAATCTGCACCGGAAAGTAATGAGACACAATACCCACTAAGAGCCCCGCCGTAAAAAAATAGATTGCAGAAAACACGACCGTTCCATACAGTACCATATACATCAAGGTCGCATCTTCGTGAAATGGCAGATGAAGGGTGAGTTTTAAACGATCATTAGTAATTTCCGGCATAAACTGTGCTGTGACGATTACCAGCGCAATAAAGACAAATATAAAATTAAAATCAGAATAAAAAATCCACCCCTGAACCGTAATATAATACCAATAATTTTTCGCTTCCATAAGACGGATATTATACGATATGTTCAAAGCAAGTTTCACAAGCAACAGAATGACCAATCCAATCATCGACCAGAAAGGCCATTTTAGTTTTAACCATTCTTTGAAAAAAAGTGCTTTAATCATTGCCGATCCTAATATTTTCCGGTTAATCCTATAAATGCATCTTCCAGAGACATGGGTACCTGTTGAAAATCACTGTATGGAATTTTTAATTTTGTCAAATATTCCTGAATTTCCCTCAGGGAAGAAAAAGAAAAAATAGTCACCCGATTCTTAAGAATTTCAAAATTGGTAATAATTTCATTTTTTTGCAATACGATCTTAAAATTCTGCGGTACCGAAAACACAAATTGTTTAAAATTTTCTTTAAACTCTTTTAC
>CAZJNP010000632.1:0-2167 GCA_964547355.1 uncultured Calditrichaceae bacterium | reverse complement strand
AAAAAAGGAAAATTTTTTGGTTCATTTATTGATTTTTGTATTGTTTTATATCTTTTTTATTTTCTGAGAAAATTTAGCCCGTGAGTTAAGGAGGCCACCGCAAATGATTCAAATTGGTAAAATTCTGAAAAAAGTACCCATCTTTCGCATGCTGGGCAAAGAAAGCATCGATTTTATTGTGGAACGTTTAAAATTTAAAACGTACGGTCCCAATGAAACCATTTGCAGCGTGGGTGATCCCGGCGATGAGATGTACATCATTATCAGCGGTAAGGTGAAGATTTGTATCTATGGGGATAACGGGCAAAACGAACAGGTGGTGGCCACGCTTGGCGCCGGTGATTATTTTGGTGAAATGGCGCTGTTAACCGGCGAACCGCGTTCCGCTTCGGTGATTACCACCGAAGACACGGAAACTTTTGTGCTGCATAAAAACGATTTTGATGTTATTTTAGAAAAATTTCCTTCGATTTCTCTCAGCATGGGAAAAATTGTCAGCCAGCGTTTGCGCGAAACCCTGAAAAAAGCGTCACAACTTCCTAAAACGCAAAAAATCGAAGCTTCCATGGGCGGTCCGAGCGGCGACTTAAAAGAAGTTTCTCTGGTGGATTTAATCAGTTTTTGCGAAAGCAATTCACTGACCGGCACCATGATTTTGACCAACGCAGGAAAGAAAGGTATTTTCGAGTTTGAGACCGGGCAGTTGTCCAGCGTGGTTCTGGGCGACTTAAAAGACGACAAAGCCCTGGACGAAATGCTCAACTGGCAGGATGGCCGGTTCGAGATTAAAGTGCGACCCCTCACTTTGAAAAAAGAACCAAAAGAAAAAGAAGCGCCGGAAGAAACGCGACGCATCTTGATTGCCAACAACTCCCTGGTGGTACGCAAGGTGATCGAACGCGCCCTGAAAGGTCTCGGCTACCAGGTGCAGACCGCCAAAAGCATTGCCGATTCGATGCAGTTGATCAAGGATTGGGCGGTAGATATTATCATTTCCGATGTAAAGCTTCCGGACGGTAATGGCGTGGAATTTGCCAAAACCGTACGCGCCCAAAAATCAGTACCGTTTATCTTTTTAACGGACCGTTCCATTCGTAGCGATTTCGAACAGGAACTTAAAGAACTTGGCGATGCTCAGTTGACCAAAACGCATGAGGTCAGTGAAATCGTTAAATTAGTTGAAAATTTATTGTAATCACATGCAAGCTGATTTAATTAAACAGTTAAAAAGAATCCCTCTCTTTTCCACCGTGCCGGAGTCGGAGCTGGAAAAGATTGGCGCCCGCTTAAAATCCATTTCCTGTGGTCAGGGAGAGATCATTATCAGCGAGGGAGAAGTGGGCGACTGTCTTTACATTATCCGAAAAGGGCGCGTTAAAGTAGTTGTCAACTCCGATCAGGATCAGGATGAAATCATTCTTTCCTACTTAACCGACGGTGATTACTTTGGAGAAATGGCTTTGATTACCGGTGAACCGCGATCGGCCACCGTGATTGCAGAAACGGAAACAGAGTTGTGGCAGTTGGATAAGAACGATTTCGATACTATGATGCTGCATAATTCTTCCATTACCATTTCACTTACCCATATGCTCAGTCAAAGACTGAAACTGGCCAACAAAGCCCGTGAAAGCAGCGAACGCTACTATAAACATCAAATGGCGCCCCGGGGTTCTCTGGAAGAAACGGATGTCATTAAGTTGCTGAAATTTGCCGAAGAAAATTCCCTGACCGGGAAAATTATCCTTTCGCACGAGCAGGAAAAAGCGGTGTTTGAATATCAAAAAGGCCAGCTGCAAGCGATTGATTTCAGAGATCTGGACGAGGATCAGGCCATGGATGTGATTCTGGATTGGCGCACCGGAGAATTCATCATCGAACCGACCGTGTTTAAAATATCCGAACAATCTACGGCAACGACGCCCGAAAAAATTCTGGAAGAAAACTTTTTGGTTTCGATCTATGAAAAATATTTACTCGAAAAATTAACCGATCTGGTGCGATTTGCCGGATCGCGTACCATTCAATCCGCCATAAATAAAAGTTTTTACAAGTTTACTAAATTTTTCAAGGTCGCTTCGGACTTTCGCATTAAAGCCGATCCCGTGCCGGAAGTTCATATTTCCCCCAAAGAAGCCGTATCCGAGCGACATACACTGTTTATGGC
>CAZJNP010000631.1:0-2167 GCA_964547355.1 uncultured Calditrichaceae bacterium | reverse complement strand
AATGATCTTATTTATTTTACACAGTGAGTTAAAAACAATAACTACACATGATAGTATTAATAGATCATATCTGCCAATAATATCTCAAAAGCCTATAACACAAAAAAATGAAAGATAGGTCTGCTGTCAATTGAATGATAATATTCTTATTGTAGTATTTAATTCGAAACAAAAAAAATCTGTTCAAAATATGTTAAAAAGTATTAAATAAAAAAACGTTAAATACAGGAACCGTATAGAAGTCCTTACAGGTTTTTAAACGAGCTTTCGATGTTTAAAAAATGAGGCTTTAAAATGAAAAATTATTTAAAAACAAGAAGAGAATTTATAAAAGATAGCGCCTCAGTTGCCGCAGGCCTTTTGTATTTAAGTTTTTGGGATAAGACTTTCGGAGGTATTAAAAATAAAACCCGAGTTGTATTGGTAAGAGATGAAAATGCTGTTGATGATCTCAATAGAACACGACCTGAAATTGTGCAGAAGATGCTTGATGACGCCGTTACAGCTCTTTTGGATATCGATAATCCGGTCAAGGCATGGCAAAAAATTGTCAACCCGAAAGATATCGTCGGTATAAAGACAAATGTTTGGCACTATCTGCCAACACCTGCAGCGATTGAGAACTCCATTAAAAACCGCCTGAAAGATGTAGGCGTAACCGAGGAAAATATTGGACTGAATGATCGTGGAATTCGCAATGACCCCATCTTTCAAAATGCTACAGCACTTATTAACGTCAGACCTTTGCGCACACATCACTGGTCGGGTGTTGGTACGTTAATCAAGAATTATATCATGTTTGTCGAAAAACCTTGGGAATATCACCCTGATTCCTGTGCCGATTTGGCAAAAATTTGGTTTCTACCAAATGTAAAGGATAAAACCAGATTAAATATTTTAGTCCTTTTCACTCCCCTCTTTCACGGCATTGGGCCACACCATTTTAGTCCACGATATGTTTGGGCCTATAAAGGAATAATCGTAGGTTTAGATCCTGTTGCCGTGGATGCCGTTGGTGTACGAATTCTGCAAAAAAAACGTAACCAATTTTTTAAAGAAAATCGTCCATTGAATCCACCACCAAAACATATATTTTTGGCTGATACCCGGCATCATCTCGGCACGGCTGATCCTGAAAAAATAGAGTTGATAAAACTTGGCTGGAAAAAAGATCTTCTCATTTAAATTAAACTGAAATATTAGTCAAAGGAGGCATGATATCTTTTGTGGCTGGTATAGACTATAAGTCCTCAAATCCTTCGGACAGATTTCAGGTATTTATAAGATATACTTTTTACATAAATTAATCCTGTCAGTAACAGGATTAAAATAGGCAAACAATCGAAATCCGAACAGCCGAGAAATGACAGTAAGCGTCACATTTTCAAGAATTATTCTGCAGAAAGTCGCTTTAAGTCCAAACAAAGTACTGCAAGCGTCACGAAACGCGTCGCCTGCTTCGGCGGCTTAATTCGGGGAAGGCAAACTTGGTTCAGTCGCAATCATCGACGCACGCCTGAGTACTCGCTGTTATACGGCTCAATTAATAATTTTTAGGAAGTTGTCTATTGAAAAAAAGAGTTTTTTTTAAAGATAAAGTAATAATAGTCACAGGCGCTTCAAGTGGTATTGGGGAAGTTGCAGCGATTAGGCTCGCTTAACTTGGGTCAAAAGTTGTTCTCGCTGCGAGGAATGAAAAGAAACTTTTTGAGCTGGAAAAACGAATGGGTTCATATGGATATGAAGTAATTTCCATAAAAACCGATATCATAAATGAAAAGGATGTAATCAATCTTATTAATAAGACCATAGAAAAATGGGGTAGGATTGATATTTTTATATCAAATGCAGGACAATATGTTCAGGGATTAATAACAGATGTTGATGAAATAGATTTCCATAATTCCTTTGCAGTGAATTTTTATGGTTCTTTCTATGCAGTAAGAAGAATAGTACCCATAATGTCCTGCCAAAAGTCAGGACATATAGTTTTCATCAATACATTGGATTCAAAAAAGGGAATTATTGGTGATGGACCTTACGTAGCTGCTAAATCTGCCTTGGATGGCTTTGGTGATGTTCTTCGTCAGGAAGTGAAAAAAATGGGAATCAAAGTTTTGACAGTTTATCCGGGTCGAGTTGATACACCAATGATTCGAGAGACACA
>CAZJNP010000630.1:0-2167 GCA_964547355.1 uncultured Calditrichaceae bacterium | reverse complement strand
TACGGAAAAAATCAAAAAGAATGGAAAATTTGTTGATGTTTCCGTTGATGAAGACTTAGACTATGTAGCAAAGAAATTTAAAGAAATCCGCAAAACATACGGCCCTGATGCTCTGGCTTTTTATGGTTCCGGACAGGCGGAAACCGAAGAAACTTACATGGCGAATAAACTTTTTAAGGGATGTATCGGCACGAATAATGTGGAAGGTAATCCCCGCTTATGTATGGCCAGTGCTGTAGGCGGCTATTTAACCAGCTTGGGCGCCGACGAACCGGCAGGAACTTACGCAGATATCGAAAAAGCAGAACTGTTCTTGATCGCTGGTTCCAATACGGCTGAAGCGCATCCGATTGTTTTTGAACGTATTATGCGCCATAAGAATAAGAATCCCAATGTAAAAATTATTATTATCGATCCTCGAAAAACGCCTACGGATCAGGTGGCTGATTTGCACCTGTTCCCTAAACCGGGATTTGATCTGGCCATTTTCAATGCCATCGCTTATGTCCTTGTGGAAGAAGGGTATGTGGATAAAGCCTTTCTGGACACCCATGTGGTTATCAAAGACAATAAAAAGAACAAACACACCTTTGAAGAATACAAAAAGTTTTTAGCCGATTACACTCCTGAAAAAGCTGAGAAGATCAGCGGTGTACCGGCCAAGGATATCATCAAAGCCGCTCGTATGTTCGGTAAAGCCAAAACCGCGATGAGCATGTGGACGATGGGTCTCAATCAACGTAAACGGGGCGTGTGGGCAAATAATCTGGTTACCAATTTGCATCTGCTCACTGGTAAAATTGGCATTCCGGGATGCGACTCCTTCTCATTAACCGGTCAGCCCAATGCCTGCGGCGGTGTGCGTGAAGGCGGCGGATTATGTCATTTGCTGCCCGGCCATCATTTGGTTGTTAAAAAAGCCCATCGTGAAAAAGTGGCCAAGGTTTGGGGCGTTCCGGCCAGCAATATCCAGCCGAAGCCGGGTAAACATACCATTGCAATGTTCTCCGCCTTAAATACCGGAGAGATCAAAGGCATTTATATCATGTGTACCAACCCGGCGCAGTCTCTGCCGAATGCGAAAAAATACTGGAAAGGATTGAAGGAGCAGTTTGTAGTCGTGGCCGAATCCTTCTTCCCGACCATGACCACCCAATATGCGGATGTGGTGCTGCCGGCCGCCTTCTGGACAGAGAAGGAAGGCGTTTACGGTTGTACGGAACGCCGTTCGCAGTATATGGAAAAGGTGAAAGAACCTGCCGGAGACGCCAGGTGGGATGCCTTCCTGCTGCGTGATCTTGCTAAGAAGATGGGGTTTGAAAAAGAATTCGCCAAATATGAGACGGCAGAGATTATTTGGGATGAATACCGCAGCCTGACCAAAGGCCAGGATATGGATCTGATGGGTGCCTCCTATGCATGGTTAAAGAAAGTACGCGGTTTAACCTGGCCGGTGCCCACGGAAGATCATCCCGGTACCTACAAACGTTATACCAAAGGCGATCCTATTTTTGACGCATTACCTGAAGAAAAGAAAAAAGGACGCCGCATGTATTTTTATGGCCCCAAAGCAAAAGACGGCAAAGCCACCATCTGGATGCGGCCTCATGCAGATCCAGGCGAACCGACCGATGCCGAATATCCTTTGGCAATGACTACCGGGCGTGTCCTGGAACATTGGCATACCCGCACGATGACCGGTACGGCTCCGGAACTTAACAGAGCCGTTCCTAAGGCTTATGTTGAGATCAATCCTGCGGATGCCACAAAGATGGGAATTAAAAACAAAGATCAGGTTATTCTTGAAACACGGCGCGGCCAAATGCAAATCGAAGCAAGAGTCATTGACCGCCCGGCGCAAGGTACGGTTTTTGTACCCTGGCACTGGGATAAATGGCCGATAAATGTATTGTGTAACGATGCTTTTGACCCGGGTTCAAAGGAACCTGAGTACAAAGTAGCTGCAGCCAAGATTAAGAAAGCCTGATAACATTTAACACCCCTCTCCGGTATAAATTACCGGAGAGGGGTTATTTAATCAAAAAGGCTCAAAATCTTTTTATATCTACATTGGATGAAAAGGTGGCTTTATTCCTTTAGTTTACAGAATGTTTTAATGCATTGAAGAAAGTAGGATTGGTTCAGGAAGTTGTGCCTACTTCGGAAT
>CAZJNP010000629.1:0-2181 GCA_964547355.1 uncultured Calditrichaceae bacterium | reverse complement strand
GGCTTCAACACGGACGCGAGCACGCGGGGCATGATTTGATTCCACTACTCTTTTGGCCGGTCAAAATTTTCGGTTGAGTGTTAGGGCGTCTAAGCTCGCGCCGGTTAAGCCTAGCGTTATAAGCAAGCCCAGATAAAGTAAATAATAAGTAAAACTTCATATTGATGATTTCAATGAATAGTGTTAAGATAATTATTAAAGAAGTAAATTGATAAACGTGCTTGGCTCTATATGTTGTGAGAGATTTGCCTGGAATGTATATTCTATACAAAATAAAATAAGGGAATAATTTTTAGATAATCTTTCTGTGAAAAAAATATGATAAAACTATATATCAAATACATGGTCAGCTTACGCTGTAAAATGATGGTGAAAGAAGAACTGAAAAAACTGGGAATAAAATATGTTGCTGTCGAGCTCGGCATGGTTGAAATTTTAGAGGATTTAACACAAGAACAGCGTGAGCAACTGAAAGTAAACTTACACAAGTCCGGATTGGAGTTACTGGACAATAAAAAGAGTATCCTGATTGAAAAAATAAAAAACGTGATTACTGAAATGATTCATTATTCGGATGAATTACCTAAAGTGAATTATTCGGAATACATCAGCGAAAAGTTGGGGTATGATTATACATATCTGGCAAATACTTTTTCTGAAGTTAAGGGCATCACTATTCAGCAATTTATCATCAATCATAAAATTGAAAGAGTAAAAGAATTACTTTTGTATGATGAACTTAATTTAACAGAAATATCCTACAAACTTAATTACAGTAGCGTAGCACATCTATCCAATCAGTTTAAGAAAGTAACTGGACTTTCTCCCTCCTTTTACAAACAACTTGGTCAAAAGCGTAAAAACAATTTAGAAAACCTGTGATATATGTAAGAGTTTTCCACAGATGTGTAAAGCTTTATGACTAAATTATCCTACACTATAACGTTATTTCATACAACGTGTCTAATACGAAATAAAATATTAACATAAAATAGGTGGGGAAAAATGTCAAAATCCAGGGAAAAGAAAGAAAAGTCCGGTAAAAAGATAGCTTTAAAAAGTCTGAAGGGAAAAAGAGCTGCAAAAAAGGAAAAGCTTAAAGATAAAAAGAAAATCACTATAGTATAATAATTGTGATCAGTTTTTTATAAGGCTAAGTGTTTTTAAATTTCCTTTATTTGCACTAATCCGCACTTTTCAATCTCCTGGTCACCGCACTAAATCATATTAAATGGACGATTACGACATCAAAAAGTCACAAGTTCAAAATGTCGATAAAATTGTTGAATATGTTCCTAATTCGGTAGTTATTAAATCGATTATTAATAAACCAACCGGTAGTGTCTGTGCAGTTGCACTTGATTCCGGGGAGGTATTGAGCGGTAAAATTGTTCCCTTCGATACTTTCATTCAAATTATTGATGGCAAGGCTGAAATTCTAATAGATGACAACTCAAACTTGTTAAAATCCGGACAGTCTATTATCATTCCGGCCCACAGTCGTAACTCAATAAAAGCCAATGTTAAATTTAAAATGTTGTCGACCACTATTAAAAGTGGATATGAAGAGGACGGCTGATGAATTTATAAAATCAATCGCACAATAATTAAGAAGTACAAGCACTTTCGAAGAAGCGTTAATTGATAAGAAAACCTCAATTAGCGTATTCAGTAAGAAAATTTACAATTTAAGAGATTATAGAGGACCCATGAAAGCAAATGCTTTAGTATATAGTGAAAATGAATTTGGAATGATAGATGGTAAAGTTGCAAATGGACTTGCCAGACACTCCGATAAATATAAGATCCTCGGTATTATCGATAGTACAAAGGCCGGCTTGGACGCCGGGGAATATCTTGACGGAATAAAAAATGGGATTCCTGTATTTGAAAATATTGACGAAGCCATCAAAAAATTGAGCTTAGTCCCAGAATATTTTATATACGGCATCGCACCGCTCGCTTCATTTCTTGATCAGAACCAAAGAAAGATAATTTTATCTGCTATGAAAAAAGGGATGAACATTGTGAACGGCCTACCGGAATTTTTAAGTGAGGATAAAGAATTCATCCCAAAGGCGAGTGAATATGATGTCCGGATTATTGATGTCAGAAAACCACCACTGAGGAAAGACCTTCATAATTTTTCAGGAAGTATCCGTGATATCCCAACCCCGGTAA
>CAZJNP010000628.1:0-2185 GCA_964547355.1 uncultured Calditrichaceae bacterium | reverse complement strand
TCTTTCTACATTCAAATTTGGCTACACCTGGGAATACGGCCCCTTTCATGCCGAGCATGTACTAACATATAACGATTTTCAGTATGAAGATCAAACTTACAACGCCCAATGGCCAGGAAAAGCCTTTCAACCCTTTCGCCCGCCAGGCGACGTAACGCCAACCGTTTACATTGGCTTCGACAAAAAACTTCCCAATGATTATATCAATCTGTTTTTTAATATCGAAGAAAAACCTGATCAGGTTGAAGGACCGCAAATGATCTGGGAATACTACAACGGTTCGGCCTGGCGTCCATTATTAGTGGAAGATGAGACCGGGAATCTTGTTCTCCCCGGCATGATTTCCTTTATAGCCCAGGCCGACTCCGGGCCGTTTGCCAGGTTTGGCACAGAACGCTATTGGATCCGGGGCAGGTTGATGGAAGATGGTTCCCCCGTTTATAGCAACGTGTTTGGTTTATTTCCCAATTCCGTATGGGTACAACAGGTACAAACCATTGGCATGGAACGACTCGGGCAAAGTAATGGGCAAGAAAATCAGGTTTTTGTTACACGCCATAAACCCATACTGGCCGATGAGCAAATAGAAGTGCGTGAGTTGGCGGGGTCACGAGCGCATGTGGAATGGCGTATTATTGTAAATGAATTGTTTGAGGACGATTCGAAAGCTGTTGAAGAACTGGAAAAAATACTCAACAAACCGGATTCACCGCTTTCTATCCAATATAAAACTGTTCGACTGCAAAGAGACCGTAACCGAAGGGTAACAGAAGTATGGATAAGGTGGCAGGCCAAACCCCACCTTTATTTCTCGACGCCTGAAGATCGCTGCTATATGGTGGATCGTGCCGGGGGGCGGATAATTTTTGGAGATGGGGAGCGTGGAAAAATACCTCCGCAAAGCGCCGAAATTTATGCAAGAACATACCGTACTGGCGGCGGTTCTGCAGGGAATGTTAAAACGAATGAGATCAACCAATTGTTGTCCGGCGCCGCCGCAATTCAAACAGTGTTTAATCCCATTCCAGCCGAGGGAGGCTCGGATATTGAAAATATCGATCGGTTGAAAATCCGGGCGCCCCAAACATTACGTTACCGTAACAGAGCTATAACCATAGCAGATTTTGAGACGATGGCTTTTGAATCCAATCCGGCAGTGGCTGTAGCCCGTGCCCTGCCGACCCGCGATGCCCAGGGACGTTTTGTCCCGGGTTGGATTTCTCTGGTTATTATTCCGCAAAGCAACGAGCCGCGTCCCTGGCCGTCAGCCGGTTTACGCCAGGATGTACGTACATACATCGAAACGCGCTGCGCGGGTGATCTTGCAGACCTCGCCCGTATTCATATAACCGGTCCGGATTATGAGCCCGTTGGTGTTTCTTTGACTGTCGCTCCCCTGAATCCGGCTCAGGCAGGTATTGTGGAAACACGGGTACGACAAGCTCTTCAGGATTTTTTACACCCTCTCCGCGGCGGACCGGAAGGCGAAGGTTGGGAACCGGGCAGAGATGTGTATCTTTCCGATGTTGCCCGTCTGGTGGAACAGGTTGAAGGCGTGGACTATGCTGAAAAACTTGCCTTATTACGTGATGGACTGGAACATGGTGATCAGGTCAAAATGGCCAGTGACCGCATTGTGGTCGCCGGTAAGATTTTTATGAAAATGAAAATAACATAATAGAAATAGAGAATATTATGCCATTACCCTTACCCAATTTAGATGATCGTACTTGGAATGATTTGGTGGAAGAAGCAAAGGCGTTGATTCCCTTTTATGCGCCGCAATGGACCGATCATAATGTGCACGACCCGGGTATCACTCTTATCGAACTGTTTGCCTGGCTGACAGAGATGGATATCTACCAGCTCAATCGTATCCCGGAACGGCACCGGCGTAAATTCCTGGCGCTGGCAGAAATTTATCCACATCCGCCGTAGCCAGCTAAAACTGTTTTATCCATCACTCCTGTTTCTGGTATCAATCATTTGAGCCTTCCGGCAACCGTTGAATTTGAAGGTAAAGATCCATTCGGAAAAATAACCCGTTTTACTACCTGTACTCCGGTGAATATTCTTTCCATACATTTAAAAACCATACAGATATTCGATGGAAATGTTTATAAAGAAATTAAAAGAGAAAACGATGCCTGGCCGCAGTTTCCATCCTTTGGTATGCAACCTGAAC
>CAZJNP010000627.1:0-2186 GCA_964547355.1 uncultured Calditrichaceae bacterium | reverse complement strand
AAAAGACAAGTTTCATGGGGGAGTGAATAATACCACTTAAGAATATGAATTGATCATCGTGGACGACGGTTCCAAAGACGACACCACGGAAAAAGCCAAAAAAGCGGGGGCGCGCGTTTTGAGGCATGTAAAAAACCGCGGATACGGCGCGGCGTTAAAAACGGGAATTAAAGCGGCCAAAAATGAAATTCTGGTCATTACAGACGCAGATGGAACCTACCCGTCAACAATGATCCCGGTTTTGCTTGAGAAAATCGACAACGCCGATATGGTAGTCGGCTCCCGTACGGGTAAAAACGTACATATACCGCTCATCCGCAGGCCGGCCAAATGGATTCTGCGCAAACTGGCTGCTTACATCACCGGAGAGAATATTCCGGATTTGAACTCTGGGCTGCGTTGTTTTCGCAAAAAAGCGATTATGCAATATTTACCGATTCTTTCCGATAAGTTTTCATTTACCACCACCAGCACCGTGGCCATGCTTAGTGATAATTTCCGGGTGATTTATACGCCCATTGATTATTTACCGCGGGTGGGTAAGTCGAAAATCGTGCCGTGGGATTTCGTTAACTTTATGACCCTGGTCGTTCGGTTATCCATGCTTTTTAATCCGCTAAGGATTTTTTTACCGGTGGCCAGTCTGTTTATCATCATGGGATTGTTTAAGTTCTCATTAGATATAGTATTCGCTGCGCAAAGGATTGGAGAATTTTCCTGGGAAATACTCAAGACCCGCACCATTTCCACCACTACCTTAATATTACTTCTTTCCGGTTTGCAGATACTTTTAATCGGTATGGTTTCGGACGGGCTAATACGGAAAATAGCCCAACGCATTCCGTCAGAGTACATTTCCCATTCCACTATTGTTTATGATGAATCGGAAAATGAAGATTAATTCGGTAAGTGCTGTGTTGATAAAATATTCGGTTTAAACGGAGGTCTGGTTTGAAGTCTGAGAAAAAAATTGCCATTTTGGGCGCCGGCCCTGCGGGGTTAGGTCTGGCCATGAAATTATTGCGCCGACAAGATTTAAATGCCAGCGTTACGGTTTTTGATTATAAACCGTATGTGGGAGGAATTGCAGCAAGCTTTAAAGAAGAGGATATTTATTTTGATCATGGCAGTCACCGGCTGCATCCTGCCACTTCCGCGGAAATCCTGGATGATATTAAAGGATTGCTTCAATCAGACTTACTGGACAGGCCGCGAAACGGAAGAATCAGCCTTTTGGGGCGCTTTGTGAAATTTCCGTTAAATCCGTTGGATTTAGCATTACATCTGCCGCCTTCGTTTATGGCCGGGTTTACGCTCGATTTGCTCACCAAACCTTTCCGCCCCTCGAAAAAGCCTCAGGAAACCTTTGCCGACGTGTTGATGGACGGTCTGGGTAAAACGATGTGTCATGAGTTTTATTTCCCGTATGCTAAAAAACTCTGGGGATTGGACCCGGAGAAGATCTCGGTGATTCAGGCCCAGCGCCGCGTTTCCGCAAACAGTATTTCAAAAATCATTGCCAAAGCGTTTAGTCTGTTGCCGGGAATTAAAAAGGAAGGCAAGGGGCGCTTTTTTTATCCCCGAAAAGGATTCGGACAAATTAGCATTGCCATGGCAGAAGAAGTGCAGAAGCTTGGCGGGCAACTGCGCTTGTCAACTTTGGTGACCTCAATCGATCTAAGTACTACGGGTCAGAAAACGCTTACCATTACACCGGCCGTGCCTACCGATGACGGGGCAAAACCCAAGACTGGCGAACAGCCGGAAGAACAGATATATGATTTTGTGTTTTCTACTATTCCTTTAACTGTATTAGCCAAGTGATTACGCCCCCGGATACCGGAAACCATAATGAACCACATTGAAAAATTAAAGTACCGTTCCATGGTGATTCATTATCTTGTGCTTGAGACCGGACAGTTCACGCCATACGATGCCCATTATTTTCCCGGCCAGAATGTCATTTTCTCCCGTTTGTCCGAAACAAAAAATTATTACGATTCCGCCGATCCCAAGGATCTCACGGGGCTGACATTCGAAATACCCTGTCAGGTAGGAGATCAAATCTGGAACGCTTCAACCGAAGAGCTCACCCGGTGGGTGGCCGATGACATGAAAAAAGTAAATTTGTCCATAAACTATAAAATAAGAAAGGCGTTTTCCCGAAGGATACCTCAAGTCTATCC
>CAZJNP010000626.1:0-2188 GCA_964547355.1 uncultured Calditrichaceae bacterium | reverse complement strand
TCATATTGGTTTTTGGGGATTACCGAACCATTATGGTTTATTTTCTCGAATGAAAATTAAATATCTGATTATTCTTTTGTTCTTGTTGCTGCGGGCACTCTTTGCTCAGGAATCTGAATACCGTGTTAAGGCGGCGTTGGTTGAAAAAATTACCCGATTCGTGGAGTGGCCCTTTGAAAAATCTTCCGAAGATACAAATTCATTTAATATAGGCGTTTTGGGGAATTCTCCCATTTTACCTTTTCTTGAAGAATTATCGCACAAAAAGACGATTAAAAACAGGACCGTAAAAATAATCCATTTCACGCATTATCCAGCGAAAGAATCTGTAAATGTTTTGTTCATTTCGAAGGATATGCGGAAAAAATTAAAAATCATTCTTGCGCATACAAAAAACAAAGATATTCTTACAATTGGAGATTCACCCGGGTTTGCAAAAAAAGGGGTGATGGTAAATTTTTATGAGTGGAAAGGGTTTATTCGTTTCGAAATAAGCAAAAAGGCGATTGAAAATAGTCGTTTGAATTTTAGTTCTCGTTTGTTGCGATTAGCGCGGATTGTGGAGTGATAAACAGATGTTGAGGTTTTTAAGAAATTTATCCATCAGAAATAAATTGACCTTAATTATTGCCAGTACGACAATTATCGTTTTGTTGGTCGGTTTTATTCTTTTGGCAGTAATAAATACTAATGATTTAAAAGAGCGCATGCTCGATAACTCAAGACTGATCGCTAAAGTAACGGCGAATTATTGCGTTAGTGATCTGGCATTTAATGATAAGGCTTCGGCGCTGGAAACACTTTCAAGTCTGGTCTCTATACCTGATTTCAGAATGGCGGCTTTATATGATGAAGATGGGGAACTCTTTGTCACTTATAATAGGGACACCACACTGGTCGCACCCAAAAAGATATCTCAAGCCAAAGCTATTGTGTTCTCTGAGAATTCTCTTTTGGTTCTTGAACCGGTAAAATACAAGAATGAGTTTTATGGGTCACTCTATTTGGTTACATCGACCGAAACTTTACAGGATCAGGTTTCACAGCTCTTTCTGACGATGTTTTCTCTATTGGGCGTGTTGATTATTGCGGCCTTTCTGTTAGCGGGTAAGTTACAGAATATTATTTCCAAACCCATCCTCAATTTAGCGGATACGACCGCAAAAATCGCCCGAAACGGTGATTATTCGGTGCGGGTAAAAAGAAAATCAGACGACGAAATCGGAGTACTATACGATCGTTTTAACGATATGTTGGATCAGATTTTTAAGAGAGAAAAATTACGTACCGAAGCGCTTAATGCCCTGCGGGAAAGCGAGGAACGATACCGGCATGTGGTGGAAGTTTCCCCAAGCGCCATTGTCATCCATAAAAATGGTACTCTGCTTTATGCCAATCCTAAAGCACTGGAATTATCGGGTGTGTCTAAATATGAAGATCTCATCGGCCGAAACATTTTTGAATTTATTCACCCTGACTCTGTCCCTTTGGTTAAAGAACGTTTAAAGCTATTACACAAAGAGAACAAGACCTTACCATGGACAGAGGAGAAACTGGTAAGTGCTAACGGGCAGGTTTTTGATGTGATGATTAGCGCTGTACCCTTTAATTTTCAAGAACAGAAAGCTATTCTCAACGTAATCCAGGATATTACAGAACGCAAGAAAGTAGAAAACGCGATTTTAGAAAGTGAAGCGCGTTTTCGGCAAATCTTCGAACAGTCAAACGATGCCATGTATGTACTGGTGGGTACTCAGCTGGTAGCAGTGAATCCAAAATTCACCGAAATTGTGGGTTATACCAAAGAAGAGGCACTATCGGAAAATTTTGATATCATAAGTCTGGTGGCAGAAGAAAGCCGGGAGTTCATCCTTAAAAGAAGAGAACAAAATCTACAAGGGAAATTCGTGCCCACTTCTTACAGTTTCAAAGGTGTTTCCAAAGACGGAAAAAAATTAGATCTGGAAGTCACCCTGTCCAAAATCACCTGGGGTGATAAACATGCCATCCTGGGCATCTTGCGCGATGTAACGGAACAGCGGCTTTTGGAAGAACAATTACGGCAGTCCCAAAAAATGGAAGCCATCGGTACGTTGGCAGGCGGCGTGGCTCATGACTTTAACAATTTGCTGACAGTAATTAGCGGACATGTGGAGCTGGCGCTGTTAAAGATGAAAGAGGATAATCC
>CAZJNP010000625.1:0-2190 GCA_964547355.1 uncultured Calditrichaceae bacterium | reverse complement strand
TAGCTTAATAAAAAAGGCTGACTCTTTTACTTTTGAGACAGCCTCTTTTTTATTTTGCAGGCTCAAATAAAAATTATTCCGAAGTAATTCCTTTTCAACTTAAAAGTTTCCCTATGAAAAACATCTTATCACAATCAAAGATACATTATTTGCGATGCATTTTTAAATATAGTATCTTTTTAGACGATAAGTGCATATATGATGGATGTTTAAACTGGAAACGGAGAATACAATGAATGCAATGTTCACAAATATAAATATTTTAGTTTCCGCTGGAATTTTCATAACGGGTGTTCTGGTAGGTGTAGCTATTTATTACCTCACCTTAAGAAACAAGAAACAAATTGCAAAACAAATTATCGCAGACGCCTACAGGCAAGCCGAAAAAATTAAAAAAGAAAAAATCTATGAAGTAAAAGCCGAATTGCAGCGTAAACGTTCGAAATTTCAAAATGAATTACGCAAGCAAGAGGAAAAAACCTCTCGTCTCGAAGCACAATTGATAGCAAAAGAAAAAGAATTGCGGAAAGAAGAGAATCAACTACGAATCCGACAAAACCGGCTGGAAATTAAGGAAAAGAAAATCAATGAACTGGAAGAACTGCTGTACGAAAAGCATCGGAAAGTGGACAATATCATCGAAGAGCAAAACAAAAAACTCGAGCATATTGTAAATATTTCCATTGAAGATGCAGAAAAGGAGTTAATGCGCAACCTTGAAAGCCGGGTAAAGCTGGAGGCTGTGCAAATGGCTAATGAAATCAAGCAGGAAGCCAAAGAACGTGCCCAGCGCGAAGCTAAAGAGATTATTGCTCATGCCATTGAAAACCTGGCTTATGAGTTTACCATGGAATCCACCCTTTCTACCGTCGAACTTCCCAATGAACGGTTTAAGGGCATGATCATCGGACGGGAGGGGAGAAACATCCGGGCTTTCGAAGAAGCAACCGGTATTAAGGTGATTGTGGATGATACGCCTGAATTAGTGGTGCTTTCGGGATATGATCCGGTGGCACGGGAAATTGCACGAGTTGCGATGCAATATTTAATCAAAAATAAAACCGTCAATGTCAACGTCATCCAGCAGATGGTTAACCGGGCTAAAAATGAAGTGCAGCGCAGTATTCTGAAAGCGGCAGATGAGACACTTAGAGAATTAAAAATCGGAGATGTGCATCCTCTGATGCGGGAAAACCTCGGACGTCTTAAATATCGTTACAGTTACGGACAGAATATGCTGCAACATTCCAAAGAAGTGGCTTATCTGGCCGGATCGATGGCTGCTGAACTGGGATTCGATGTAAAATTAGCACGCCGTGCGGGTCTCTTCCATGATATTGGCAAGGCCGTGAGCAACAACTCAGAAGGAAGCCATGTTACACTGGGCGTGGAGCTGGCTCAAAAATGCCGGGAACACGAGGTGGTCATCAACGCTATTCTGGCGCACCATGAAGAAGCCGAGCCCATTTCGCCTATCTCTGTTCTGGTAACCGCTGCCGATCGCATTAGCGGTAGCCGTCCGGGTGCGCGTCGGGACACGCTGGAAGCTTATACCAAACGCATCTCGAAATTGGAAGAAATCGCCAATTCGTTCGAAGGCGTATCTAAAACTTACGCCATTTCAGCCGGAAGGGAAATCCGGGTGATTGTGGAACCGGACAAAATACGTGATGACCAGGCGGCTGTCTTGTCCTCTGATATTGCAGAAAAAATCAGGGAATCGATGGAATTTCCAGGGCAAATCAAAGTTTGCGTGATTCGGCAAACCATCGCTTCCAAATACACCGATGAGCAAAAAGGCAAGAATCAGAATTCACAAAAATAAGGAATTAATCTTCTCTCTGTATGGTTTAATTATAACATATCAATAAACCAGCAGAAAGGAGAAAAATGATTCATATTACATCTGAAGCGATGGATAAAATTCATCGCCTGCGCGAGCGTGAAGGTAAAAAAGATTGCGCCCTTCGTGTTGGTGTGACTTCAGGTTGTTGCTCTCAGTTCTCTTATTTAATGCAGTTCGATACGCATCAGCATCCAGATGATCACGTATTCCATTTTGAAGATCTAAAGGTTGTTGTGGATAGCGAAAGCCTACCCTATCTTAAAGGTTTGGAAATCGGCTATCTGCAAAATGCGCACGGTGAAGGATTTATCTTCAATAATCCGAACTCCCGTAAAACCTGTGGG
>CAZJNP010000624.1:0-2194 GCA_964547355.1 uncultured Calditrichaceae bacterium | reverse complement strand
ATTTGTATAAAATGACCCTATAGAGGCGCGTAAAATGGTACTTTCGGCGCTAATCGCCGAAAAAGTATTGGCCGCGGAAGCTAAGCAGAATGGTCTTTCACATACCGAAAGTGATCAATGGATTTTTGAGCATCTGAGAGAAGCCATGATCGAGCAGTTGCGTCGGGATTCCGTGGAAAACACAATATCGGTTTCCGATGAGGAATTGCAAAGGGAGTATCTGAATTTACTAAAGAAAATCGGCGCCAAAATTGTTCTTACAAAAGATTCTCTTGCAGCAAAGAAAATATCAGATCAGTTAAAAGGTGGAAAACCTCTGGAGCAGGCGATTTCAGCGGAACCCGGTTCGGTTCTTTCAGTTACCGAAAAGATTTTTTCATGGCCGGTTGAAAATACACAGATTGAAGCGCAGCTTTACCAGTTGGATCGGGGAGGAATTAGCGCTCCGATTCGGGTTCAGGGCGGTTACATGCTTATAAAGGTAGACAAGGTAGAGGATGTCGGAAAGCCGTCGGAAAAGGATTTTGAAAATCGAATACCGGCCTTACGTGACCATTTGCTGCGCCGAAAAATAGAGTCCCGTTACATCCGTTTTTACAGAAATAGACTGGAACAAAAACTCGGTTTGGTGGACCACCGGCTTGTGGCATCAGCCCTTGAAATGATTTTACCGGAATTGGAGTTCCATCAAAGTAGTACCGGAAATCCGTTCGGAAATATGAAAGCTCTGCCAGACAAGATTTTCCAACCTGTGAATGAGCGGCTAAAAGATATCGGTCGGCAGACGGCGGTGCGGTTTCCTTCTGGGGAGCGCTGGACGGTGCATCAACTTTTTACGCGGTTAAAATATGGTCCTTACGCTTTTAATTACAAAGATCAGGAAGCTTTTGAGAAATCGTTCTGGTACAATGTACAACTGCTTCTTGAGCATCAGGCCATATACGAACTGGCAAAGGAGCGCGGTTACGAAGAACATCCCGAAGTGAAAAAAGAGGCGGCCATGTGGAAGAGTTATTATATGGCTCAGGCTTTTCGGTACGAACTGCTGAAAAACGTTCGGACGGATAGTGCCGCCGTGTCCCGGCCCAAAAACGATTCCTTGACACCCTTACAGGAAAAAAGACTGCAAGTGGTCGATGATTTTTTGGCCGAAGCCATTACCCGACATGATGTGGAAATTAACAAAAAAGTATTCAATGACCTAACTCTGAATAAAACCGATATGCTCGTGATGAAGCGCCATTTTGCCCACCGGCTGATAGCCCCCCGCCTGCAGCCCCTTACCTGGCTAACTCGGTGGCAGAGGCAAATGGATCGGTTATATCGGAAATTTGGCATTAGTTAAGAGAAGGTTCTATTCCGTATTGGGGAACCGTTTATTCGGATGCGAGATGTAAATCTCCATCGTTTATGGAGGAGGTAATGTTAAAAAAGAGTGTTGTTTTGTTTTTGGTCGCAATTTTTTATTCCGTGCTATCGGCGGGCACTACCGGTAAAATCACCGGACGAGTAACGGACGCCAACACAGGAGAGCCGTTAATCGGCGCAAATATTGTTTTGAAAGGAACCACGCTCGGCGCCGCCACGGATGTGGACGGTTATTATTTAATCATGAATGTTCCGCCCGGGGTTTACACCATTCAGGCGATTTATGTGGGGTACGACACCAAAGAAGTCAGCGGTGTGAAAGTAAATATCGATTTGACTGCCCAGGTGAACATCGCGCTTTCCGAAACAACGCTTGAGACTACGGAGACGATTACAATAGTGGCAGAACGTCAAGCGATTCGAAAGGATTTAACCGCGACCACAGCAGTGGTCGGTTCCCAGGAAATCGCCGCAATGCCAGTGACCGAGGTGGGAGAAGTACTGGCGCTGCAAGCCGGATATGTGGACGGTCACATGCGCGGCGGAAGAGCCGGTGAAATCGCTTACTGGATCGACGGGATTCCGGTCACCGATTCCTACGACGGCAGTACCGTGGTAGATGTAAACAAAGATATGGTGCAGGAGCTTCAGGTAATCAGCGGCGCCTTTAACGCCGAATATGGAAACGCTATGAGCGGCATAGTCAATATCGTCACCAAAGAGGGCAGTAACGATTTTGGCGGAAGATTTAACACCTACATCGGCGATTATTACAGTAACCATAGCCATGAATTCTGGGGCGTTAACCAGTTTAATCCTTTAAGTA
>CAZJNP010000623.1:0-2199 GCA_964547355.1 uncultured Calditrichaceae bacterium | reverse complement strand
TGATTTAAAGAATCATACGCTGCTCAAAATTGCTCCTGCTCCTGCTTCCATCTCTTCCAATTTCCGTCAAAGCGTCTGCGCTGTTTATAAAAATTCCGTGCGTTTTATCTCTGGTGTCTTTCAAAAACATCTGTGGTTTCCTTCGGATACCCTTTCTTACGCTGAAATCGTTTCCGATTCGCTTTTAGTTGCCGTGGGCGGCAAATATATTTACCTCATCCGGCCGCATGAGGCCCATCCGATACGTCGTTTACCCAGGCCCCAACTTCCATTTTCACGTTATTATAAAGAACAAATCAAAAACAACAATCCGTTTGCTTACGATTATTTCCGTCCGCGCTTAGCCGCGCTCCAGGGGATGCACCTTCTCGTTACGCTGGGCAATCCTTCAAAAACAAAAACGACCATCTGGTTGGTAGATTTAATCCGGAATTCGGCTGTTACGCGTTTTGAGGTTTTGGGAGAAGTTTTGAATTTGTACTCTGCGGACGACTGTTTTTTACTGACCACATGCTATCAAGGCCTGCAGGAGAAAGATTTAAGATCCGTTAATTATTTTTATTATCCTGAATCGACCAAGCTGGATTCGTTTCGGACAGAACTGGGTTTGGGACTTTTCCCTTTAAACAAGGAATTCTTTTTTTACGATCTGGGCTGGACCGGCATGCGTATCTTTAAAAAAGGATACCCAAATCGTTATTTTCAATTCGGATTACCTTTCCGGCACTATGTGGCACAGTTTTATTTCCGTTTACAATCGAATTTGCTTTCCGGAGATTGGCTGTTTTTCCTTTCTTCCACAAACACAAACAAAACGGAACATCGTGTCTATCAGTTTCTGTTTGCCAGGGATGCGCTTAACGAATGGCAAATTTTAATGCGTCAAAAATTACACCGGGCACAGGAACTTAACAATTACAGCTATTGCGAGGAAGGCCTGCTGGAATTGGAGAGCGCCATGCAATTTGCCAATGTTTTGGCACCCGATTCCCTTTCTTATTTCCGACAACTACGGAAAAGTTTATATGCCAAGTACCGTACAAAAAAAATAATTATGTCCTATCTGAGAAATTTTACAAATTATCTCATCATTTCGATTTTAGTTGTTTTGGTGATGGTTTTCTATCTCCGGCAACGCCGTCAGACGGAAGCGCAAAAAAACATCCCTTCCTCAGAAACTCTCAATTTCCTTTTGGGTTCGGCCCTTTTCCACAAGCTTGTGACAATCTTAAAAAACATTGATACCCATTTTACAAATCAAAACCATGACCTGCTGCAAAAATCTTTGCTGGATATAGAGCAAATTGTTCAATTTTTAATCCAAAAGAAGGTACGCTATGAATTCAAGGAGGCCCCTAAAACCTGGCGTCTTTTCTATCGTCAATTACGCCGGCAACTGGTGCTGCTAAGTGCTTTCATTCGGTTGCGCGTAAGACATCCCAGCCTTTCTTTTCTTGACACCTGGATGTTGAAAAACATCAAACACAGAGAACGCAAACTGCTTCAGCTAAAAAATACGTTCAAAGAAATGGTGGAAAATGCCCGCATGGATATCATCGGGACTGCTCTTATTCCTGTTTTCAATGACGTACAGAGAAAATATCATCAGGGAAATATTGTATTCCGAAGCAAAATTATCGGTGAATTCCCTTATCGTTATTTCCCTGATGAAATCGTAAAGTTTAAGAATATTTTCCAGGCGATTCTCGAAAATGCCGTAGAATCTTTTCCCAGCGTAGACAAAATATCTCTGGATCGTGAAAAATGTATTTGCGTCACGGCTAATTCCGGAATAAACAAATTACGTATTATAATTGAAGACAATGGTCAAGGAATGCCTGAGGATATCATCCCCAAAATTTTTACACCGGGATTTAGTTACAATAAACCGGGCAGCCAGCGCGGGTACGGTTTAGCAGGCGTTCAGGATTTCATTGAAAAATATGGTTCGGTTCAAGTGGAATCAACACCGAATAAAGGCACCCGATTTATCATCACCCTGTCATTCTTCTCTTTCGGTTAAAGTATGAAAGGAGTGCAGATGGTTTATATTTTGGATGACGAACAGTATTTAGTTGAACTGGCACAAAATGCTTTTTCCGGTGAAAATTTTCACCATTTTAAGGACAGCCGTACTTTTATTCAGGCTGTAATCAAACGGCCGCCTGAACTTTTGTTAATAGACTTACACATTGAACA
>CAZJNP010000622.1:0-2204 GCA_964547355.1 uncultured Calditrichaceae bacterium | reverse complement strand
ACTTAATACTTATTCCTTTCCCTCCCCTTTCCTGCGCCGGGAAAAACCAAATTTGTTAATTTTATCCTTGTTTTTTACATTAATGCTTTGTTTAATTAATATAGAAAAGCGAACACGGAACGACTGATATGATCACAGCCCGCGCCCATTCAAATATCGCGCTGGTTAAATACTGGGGAAAACGAGACACCGCATTAAACCTGCCGGCCGTGGGATCGATTTCCATGACTCTGGACGGATTACACACCACCACGTCGGTGCAGGCGGACGATTCTTTACAGGATGATATTTTAATCTTAAACGATCAAACGGCAAACCGCAAGGAAACACTGCGAGTCAGCCGCTTCCTAAACCTGATTCGCGCTATGGCGGGATCGCACCGAAAATTGCGCGTAGAGAGCCGCAACAATTTCCCCACCGCTGCAGGGCTGGCCTCTTCTGCCTCGGGATTCGCGGCATTAGCGCTGGCCGCTACCCGTGCCTTTAACCTGAAACTATCCTCAGGTGAGCTTTCCGCGCTGGCCAGACAGGGATCGGGTTCTGCAGCCAGATCGGTTTTCGGCGGATTTGTGGAAATGCGGCGCGGCAAAAAAGAAGACGGCTCCGATGCCTACGCGGTGCAAATCGCCGACCAGCAGCACTGGGACCTGCGCTTGATTATTGCGATTACCACCCTCGAACGAAAAAAAACAGGTTCCACCGAGGGCATGGAATTAAGCCGTCAAACGTCGCCTTATTACAAGGCCTGGATGGAAAGCGCCAGTTCGGATATTCAGGAGATGCGCAGCGCCATTCTCACCCGGGATTTTCAGAAACTGGGCGAACTAAGCGAGTTTAGTTGCTTAAAGATGCACGCTTTAGCGCTGTCTTCTAATCCCGGTATCATTTACTGGAACGGTGCCACGGTGGAAGCGATGCATGTAGTACGGGAATTACGCCGGTCCGGAGTTCCTGTTTACTTTACCATTGACGCAGGACCGCAGCTCAAGGCTCTGTGTCTTCCGGAAGCGTCTCTAAAGGTGCAGCAGGCGCTCCTGTCTATCCCGGGAATCCATGAGTGCCTCGAAACAAAACCTGGAGACGGAGTACATTTAATGGAGGAAGAAAACGATGATTAGTAGAGCGCCGGGCAAAATGATATTACTGGGAGAATACGCCGTGCTGGAAGGCGCCCCGGCTCTGGTCTGCGCGGTGGATCACTGGGCAGAAGTTAAACTGGAAAAACGGGACATCAATGAATACCTCATCCACTCCCCGTCCATGGGTATCGAAGCCGAACCCTTTGTGGTTACACCGAAAGGGCATCTGCGCTTTAATCCCCTGCTGGAAGAAAACATCAAAAAACGACTGGCTTTTTTTACTTCAGTTTTTGAATACGTCTGGACCCGTCTGAATGCAATAGAAAAAACGCTGCCTGTTCTTTCCATTACGCTGAACACGGACGAATTTTATTCCAGGGAATGGCAAACCAAGCTGGGATTGGGCTCCAGCGCCGCCATGACCGTGGCCCTGGTTTACGGTTTGTTTAAATATATGGACCGCAATTTTGGCCTGAGTGAAATTTACACGGCGGCTTACCGCGCCCATCACGAAGCCCAGGGAAACATAGGCAGCGGCATCGACATCGCAGCCAGCACGTTTGGCGGACGCCTAATTTACCAGATGCCCAAAACGAACACAGATGAACCGGAAATTCCCCAGCGGGTGGCGGCCTGTGATGCTCTGAAAGTTTTAACCGTCTGGTCCGGCAAAGCCGCCTCCACCCGTCATTTCATCCAGGGTGTAAACCGGTTAAAAGAGGAAATGCCGCACATTTACGTGCGCCTGATCGACCAGCTTACCGATTTAAGCGTCCAGGGATGTTCGGCCTATAAAGACCAAAATATGGAACAGTTCCTGGAAACGATTCGCCGCTTTTACATCACCATGAAGGACCTGGGTCATGAAAGCGGCTTGCCGATTATTTCCGAAACCCACGAAACCATCGCCGAAGAAGCGGCCCGCCACGGCCTGGCGTACAAACCTTCCGGCGCGGGCGGTGGCGATATCGGTTTGGCTTTCGGAGACGATCAGGAAAAAATCTCGGCTTTTTCTTCGAAAATCCGGGAAATGGGATTTAACATCCTTAACATCCACGTGGTCAACGACGGTGTTCAAATTGTGGATTCGTAAATTGTATCACCGGGAAAAGCAATAAACAAAAC
>CAZJNP010000621.1:0-2209 GCA_964547355.1 uncultured Calditrichaceae bacterium | reverse complement strand
GTCATGGATTACACCATTGCCTATTACCAAAAAGGCGATTTATATTTCTTCGGCGGCTCGCCCTGGGTGAAGAAATACTGGAAAATCTGGCGCGAACAATCGCCCATAGCTTATGCCATAAAAGCCAAAGCGCCGACGCTCATTATGGGCGATGCCGGCGATCCCAATGTGCCCATTGTCAATAGCTATCAAATGTTCCACGCTTTGCGCGACAACGGTGTGACCACCGAATTTTACGTTTATCCCGTCAATACCCATTTTCCTCACGATATTGTGCGAACCACCGATGTGTATCGCCGTTGGGTGGACTGGATGGTGAAATATATGAAATAGGGTTTTCAGGATGAACCGGATTTGAAAAGTGGTTTACAGTTAAGCCTTGAGCGGTATTTAACACAAAGGCGCCCAAAGTGCATCTCAAAGGAAGAACCCGCTGTCAAACGTTTAATGCTGAGCCTCGCCTGTAGCGAGGCGTGAGCATCCTGATTTGTAGGAACAGTTATATCACAGAGTATCCCGGTGAAGGCACAGCGTTCCACAGAGGAGAGATATTGAAAGATGGATGCCTGAACAAATTCGGGTTTGATTACTTTTGTACAAAAAAATCAATTGAGGTGTCAAAATAATTACTTATCTTGTGCAAGAATATTTGATTAAAAACACGTCATGAAATTTGAAGGAGAAAACATTTTAGAGTTTACGCAGCAGTTTCCAGATGATCACCCCTGCTTGCAGTATTTGTCTGACCTGAAATGGTCAAGTGGATATCAATGCAAAAAATGTGGTCACACAAAATATACTGTCAGGAAAAAGAATCTTGCCAGAGATTGTAACAGGTGTCATCATATAGAGAGCCCAACGGCAAATACACTTTTTCATAGATTAAGGTTTGGTATCCGTAAAGCCTTTATGATCGTCTTTGAGATGAGTGCGACAACCAAAGGCATGTCAGCATCGCAAGTGGCAAAACGTTATGGCATAAGCAGGCAAACTGCCTGGACGTTTATGCATAAGGTTAGAACGGCTATGGGAAGTAGTGGTAAAAATCCGATGGGAGGAAACGTCCAGGTAGATGAATTTGTTTTTGGAGGAAAGGAAACTCAGAAGCAAGGAAGAAGTAAAGATTCCAGGAAGAAAAAAATAGTTGGAGCCGTAGAACTTACCGAAACAGGAAAAGTAAAGCGTGTCTATTTTAATAAGATTGAAGACTATTCCTCGAAGTCATTAAGTACAATATTTGATGCACATATTTCAACCGGAGCGAGGGTATTTACTGACAAATGGACTGGTTACATTCCTATTGGCAAACGGTATGATATCCATCAGAATTATAGTGATAAGGGCAATAGTATGAAGCAAATGCATACGATTATTCATCAGGTAAAGTCATGGTTGAGGAGTGTTTATTCATGGGTTCATGAAGACCACATTGAGAAATATCTTGCAGAATACAGTTTCAGAATAAATCGTTCGATTTATAAGCAAACTATCTTTCATAAGCTAATTGAGAGAATGGTTATTGCTAAACCATCTACTTATCAAATGATTAAAGTAAGTAGCTAAACTGACACCTCAAAAGCTTTTAAATGAAAAAACATTTTGTTACATGGAGTATCCTGCTGGTGCTGATTGCCGTGGTTTGGTCCGATTTTAATGTAAAAGTCTGGAAGAAACCGGGACGGGTCATACAGTGGGATGTGATTGACTACTACGGATATCTCCCTGCTGCTTTCATTTACCATGATATCACACTCCGTTTCAAAGATCATTATACCGGGGACAAAAAGTTTATTTTTTGGGCAAAGAAAACGGCTACCGGAAAATATGTTTTCAAAATGACCATGGGTGTTTCTGTTATGGTTTCACCATTCTTTTTTGCGGCAAATGCCTTGGCCGGTCCTTTGGGATACAATACGGGCGGCTATTCCGAACCTTACCGCTTTGCCCTGGTCATGGCCGGGTTGTTTTACCTTTTGCTGGGACTTATTTTTCTGGCAAAAATTCTCCGGATTTACTTTTCGGAAACGGTGACAGCCGTGGTCTTATTATCGCTGGGACTGGGCACCAATTTATTTTGGTACAGCACTTTTGAACCGGGCATGTCGCATGTTTACAGTTTTTTTCTCGCATCCGTTTTCCTATGGCTTACCATTTTGTGGCACAAGAAACCAAATACAGGCAAGGCTGTACTGCTAGGACTGGTAACCGG
>CAZJNP010000620.1:0-2210 GCA_964547355.1 uncultured Calditrichaceae bacterium | reverse complement strand
GTCACAAGAACCGAGAACGTGTCGCACCAAAAGAAAAAGTCATTGCTATATATTTTTATTTCAAAATATGCTTGAGCGCTGTCCGGGCAATCGGCTGAGAATTTGATGTATTGCTTCTGATTTCCTACGGCGGTCTCTCCGGGAGGAATATCTCCGTATGCGGAATTCACAACCGCCGGAAGTGAAGCACAAGAATCCAGCGCTATAATCTGGCTCGTAATATTTTTGGCAACTCCCGTCAACCCTGCGTTTTTTAACATAAATTGAAATTTTAATCGGTCACCGGGATTTGGAATGGAGTCTGTGGAAGTGATCTCATAATCATAAAAAAATACCGGTCCGATAGAAGTAAAGCGCGCCATATTTTTTGAGACAAAATATAAGCCAGAGTCCAGATCGGACACGGCAATATCAACCTGGAATTCATCTTCTTTCGACAATGGCCCTATAAAACCGCCCCATGTTCCATCTTCCGCCGCGCCGTCTCCATGCACACCATCATCATATAAATAAAGCGAATCGGTAACCACACCCGCGCTATTTCTCAGTAGTGCCTGTAATTCTATCTGATGGGCGTCCGGATTTTTTAAATCTGCCATCAATAGTAAAGAATCTTTTTCCGCCTGAACAAAAGGTGCAGAAACAGAGACATCCGTAAGCTTAATACCGTATTTATTGATAACAAAATTATCGATTTCTGCGCCGGTTTCATCAATCGCGCTAAAGAATAAAAGGTCCCCGTCAATTTCTATTTTACAATAATGATGTGTCTGAGAGATTGTAACTATACCTGGGTAATCAGAACTTGCGGAATAAAGAGGCGCACCTCCCCCGCCGGTGGTAATATGCACCACATCGTTGATTTCAGCACGGGCATAATAATGATTATGTCCTGCAAAAACAATAGGAACGCGATATTTTTCGCATAAGGGTTGAATGTAATTTTGTACTTCAGAATTATTTTCATGTCCTCCGGCCGACCAGCCTGGTTCATGTAAGTAAATGAACTTCCACGGCTTGTCATTCATAGCTAGATCGTTTTCTATCCATTCGTATTGCTGCGACCCAGGTGAATAATCGGTATATTGATCAACGACTACAAAATGTGCTGGTCCATAATCAAACGACCAGTAACGGGATTGGACAAAAGGGTATGAAAAATATTTTGTAAACAATGCACCGGTTTGTTCATGGTTACCCATGCATGATTGATAAGGTAACCGTGCAAGCATTTTAACAATATTAGAATAAACCGGATTGAAAAATTGTTCATCCCAGTCGCTTTCATCGTCGCCGTGCGAGACCAGATCGCCTACGGAAATAATCAACGTCTGGAATTCCGGTTGGATGGTCATTTCATTCAGAATTTTTGCGGCAATTTTATTGTGATCTTCAGGATAGGACCGTGTATCACCATAAGCAAAGAACTTTAGTTTATTCACAGATGGATCGGGCGCTGTGCAGAACGCCCCATAATGGGTATCCGCTGCAGCAACCATACGATAGTAATACTTCGTTCCCTTCTCCAGATGATCAATAGTAATCCGATGCTGATGCCATTGGTTAAATTCATAAGTCTTTGCAGAACCAACGGAATACGTTGTATCTGTTCCCCACTCAATGAAGCAAGAGTCGGTGGTTGTAAGCTGCCATTGGATCTGCATCTGATTGTTATTGCCGTTGTAAATTAAATAAGGTGCTTTACGTGTAATCGTCCACTGGTTAGAAAAGGTATCGGAAATGATATAATTACTTCCTGTTGAATAATCTCCGCTTTTTTGCGCAAATAATCCTAAACAAGAGAAAAAGATGATTATCAGATTAATCCAGAAATAAAAATGTCTTGGATTCGGCTGTATTAACATACGTCCCCCCTTATTGGTTTTTAAGTTTGATTTCTACATACCTAAAAATGTGTAAAAATGCAAACAAATTGACGAAAACATCTTTTCTCAGGCGACGCTTCAGATTTATTCCGCCCATTATCGAACGAATAGCATTTTGCAGCACCGGGTAAAATGATCGGTTATCATTTGGTAAATATATACACCGCTTGCCTGGTCAAAGGTGGAAAATGTTATGGTGTGTGTGCCCTCCGGTTGATTTTCGTTTACTAAGGTCGCAAGTTTTTGCACAATAAATCATAGACTTTTATCTGTCCAAAACCGGATTTGGGAATATAATAGCTTATGGAAGTACTTGGATTAAAT
>CAZJNP010000619.1:0-2212 GCA_964547355.1 uncultured Calditrichaceae bacterium | reverse complement strand
CTTTATAGCTGGTTACGCTCCAAACGGTGGCGGCAACATTATATTTATCTTCCAGAATTTTTTGCGCTTCCAGAGCTTTGTTTATCAACGCGCCGCTGCCCAGAATTTGCGCTTCCAGTTTGGCGCCGCGTTTTTTGGAAGGACGAAATCGATAGATGCCGCGCAAAATGCCTTCTTTGATTTTATTATTAATGGTTATGCTCGGTTGAACATAATTCTCGTTCATGACGGTGATGTAATAGAAGATATCTTCCTGGTCTTCGTACATCCGTTTTAAGCCTTCTTCGATGATTACGGCTAGTTCATAAGCATAAGCCGGATCGTAGGCCTTCAGGTTTGGCGCCGGAAAAGCCAGCAGATGGCTGTGTCCGTCCGTGTGCTGCAGGCCTTCGCCGGCCAGTGTCGTTCTTCCGGCTGTGCCGCCGATCAGAAATCCACGCGTGCGCATATCGCCGGCAGCCCATGCCAGATCGCCCACGCGCTGCAAACCAAACATGGAATAGAAAATGAAAAACGGAATGGTATTTATCTGGTAGTTGGAATAAGCCGTACCGGCGGCAATAAAAGAAGACATGGAGCCGGCTTCGGTGATGCCTTCTTCCAGAATCTGTCCGTTTTTCGCTTCTTTGTAATATAGCAGACTTTCAGAGTCCACCGGCTCGTAGAGCTGACCCTGATGGGCGTAAATACCCACCTGCCGGAACAGAGACTCCATGCCAAAGGTCCGCGCTTCGTCCGGAACGATGGGCACGATGAGTTTGCCAATGGTTTTATCGCGCAGCATTTTGGAAAGCATGCGCACAAACACCATGGTAGTAGATACTTCCCGGTCTCCGGTGCCTTCGAAAAATTCCTTAAACAGCTCATCTTTTGGGGTTTGTACCGGATGGCTTTTCATACGCCGGCTTGGGATAAAACCACCCAGAGCTCTGCGGCGTTCCAGTAAATACTGCATCTCGGGGCTGTTCTCCGCCGGCCGGTAAAACGGCAGGGTGTCGATTTCTTCATCCGAAATGGGAATGCCAAACCGGGAACGAAAATGGCGTAATTCCTGCTCGTTTAATTTCTTCTGCGAATGGGTGATATTTTTACCTTCGCCGGCCTCTCCTAAACCGTAACCCTTTACGGTTCTGGCTAAGATGACTGTGGGAGAACCGGTATGATTCACCGCGGCATGGTAGGCTGCGTACACTTTTTCCGGGTCGTGTCCGCCCAGCCTGAGCTTGGTTAGCTGCTCATCGGACATGTGTTCCACCAGTTTGAGAAGCTGCGGGTATTTCCCCCAGAAATGTTTACGCAGATAAGCGCCGCCTTCTACCACGTATTTTTGGTATTCGCCGTCCACCACTTCGGCCATGCGTTTTAAAAGCAACCCGTCTTTATCCTTAGCGATGATCGGATCCCAGTCGCTGCCCCAGATGACTTTGATTACATTCCAGCCGGCCCCTCGGAAAACGGTCTCCAGTTCCTGAATGATTTTGCCGTTCCCACGCACGGGACCGTCCAGGCGCTGCAAATTACAGTTAATGACAAAAATCAGATTATCAAGATTCTCCCGGGAAGCTAAAGAAATAGCGCCAAGGGTTTCCGGTTCGTCGGTTTCTCCGTCGCCCAGAAAGGCCCAGACTTTTTCACCGTTGGGTTCCTTTAATCCACGGTCCTCCAGATAGCGCATGAACCGTGCCTGGTAAATGGCCTGAATCGGGCCCAAACCCATCGATACCGTCGCAAATTGCCAGAAATCCGGTTTAAGCCAGGGATGGGGATAGGAAGGCAATCCTTTACCGTCTTTATGATGCTCGTGGCGAAATCGCTTTAATTCATCCATGGTAATTCGGCCTTCTACGAATGCCCGGGCGTAAATCCCCGGCGAGGCGTGTCCCTGAAAGAACACCAAATCACCGGCAAACTGATCGTGCGGGGCGCGGAAAAAATGGTTGAAACCCACTTCGTACAGAGTGGCCGCAGAGGAATAGGTGGAAATGTGGCCACCGATACCGTTTTCATTGCGGTTGGCGCGCACCACCATCGCCATGGCGTTCCAGCGAATGATGCTTTTTATGCGCCGCTCGATCTCCCGGCTGCCCGGGTAGGGCGGCTGCTCCTCAACCGGAATCGTATTGATATAAGGCGTGTTGGCGCTGAATGGGAGTTTTATGCCGGCGCTGTATACCCGTTTTTGTACTTCGTGCAGAATCCGGCGCACCTGGTC
>CAZJNP010000618.1:0-2219 GCA_964547355.1 uncultured Calditrichaceae bacterium | reverse complement strand
ATGATACACTAAATATGGTTTTTATATGACCAAAAGTTTTCATCAGTTCAACAATCATTTTATATAAACTCTTAGCCAAGCGATTTTACAAACACGCCTGACTAAGAGTCTAAAACAGATTGCACACGCAAGAGATAATCTTTTTTTCATTCCGTTTGACCAAAAACCCACCTTTTCTTTTGCCCTCTTAAGAAAACGAATATTTTTCAATATTGCCTCTGCCCAGAACATGATCTCTTTTTCCGCTACATTAGCTATTCTAGCCCGGAACTTGCGATTTTCAAAAGCATTTAATTTTTCATAAATGCTTTTGACAAAATATCCTTTTTTAGATTAACCCTAAAACATACAAATATCCCCATAAAATTCTATGGTTACTTTCTTTTGTTTTAGCCTAACCCTCGTCTAAATAAGAATTCAATAAATTGCTCTTTATTCTCATTGTAATACGATCCCTTGAAGAGTCGTTTATAACTTTACCACATACAACAATAGAAATCAATTAGTATAACAAAGAACCTGTTGTTAACTTGTGATAATGTCACCTTAAGATTAACTTGAGAAAATGTCACTTTTGACTATACTAAAATTTATGAAAGAAAGAAGGATTACATTGTCACAAAAACAACTAAAAACATTTAAGGTTATCAACAGTTTCATCGACAAGTCTATTACCAGACAACAAGCAGCTGATTTACTTGGTCTTTCTACCCGCCAGATTACACGATTAAAGAAAGGAGTTATTGAATCTGGTGCAAAGTCTTTAATTCATAAAAACACAGGTAGAAAACCGGTTCATTCTATTGCGGATGAAACGAAAGAAATGATCCTTAAAATCCATGCACTACCCGAACTAAAAGGAATCAATTTCCTTCATTTCAAAGATATACTTTTAGATGATTATAAGATTAAAATCTCATATACATCTCTTATAAGTATACTAAAAAATGCAGGAATTGAAAGCCCTAAAAAGAAAAAAGTTCGTCATCGTATCCGTAGACGCAGACGCAAAGAACATGCGGGGGAACTTATTCAAATTGATGCTTCCCCCTATGAATGGTTCGGGGGAAAAATTAAATACTCTCTTCATGGAGCTATTGATGATGCAACCGGTCAAATTGTCGGACTCTATATGACCCAAAATGAATGTCTATACGGTTATTTTGAAATTATGCGTCAGTGTTGTTTAAATTTCGGTGTACCTCAAACTATTTACTCAGACAATCATACAATTTTTCGTTCACCTAAAACAGGCAAACTTACTGTTGAAGAGCTTATTGCAGGTAAAACCGTTAATCTGACTCAATTTGGTCGTTCCATGCATGAATTGGGAATCGATATGATTTTTGCAAAAACTCCTCAAGCTAAAGGACGTATTGAACGTTTATGGGATACACTTCAAAGCCGTTTACCTATAGAATTAGCAAAACGTAATATCAAAACCATTACTAAGGCTAATGAATTCCTCAAAAATGAATATATAACTATTTTCAATAATAAATTTGCTGTCTTAGCTGCAAGTTCTTCTCTTTTTGTACCTTTAATAAATGATGTAGATATTGACAGTATCCTATGTATCAAACATTCACGAAAAACTGATAATGCCGGCACTTTTTCCTTTAAAGCTCGTTCTTTTCAGATAATTGACAACGGTTTCCCTATTATTCCTGCTAAAAAAGAAATCACCGTACTTGTTAGCCCTCGTTTTGGTATTCGCGTAGCTTACAAAGACAAAATTTATGATACTATTCGTTACATTAAGCCACAAAGAAAAACTACTAAAACCGCCGTTACTAAAAAAACAATTAAATCTGTTAAACCTCATCTTATACATAGCACTGACGAATGGAAAAAAATTTGGTGGGCCGAAGATTACAACTTATCTCTTAGATTTCTCTATGAGTTGTTTTTTAAAAAACAACAGTCTGTTTCTTAAATGGCCTTTTTGCAAAAAAAATTATCCGCTCCTGATGTGTCAAGGACAGCTTTGCTGTTTATTTATCCTTGACGCATCAGGAAGGATAATTAATATTATTACGGCCATTTGAGAAACTTTTTTTATCTCTCAAATCTAATTTTAAAAGTGACATTTTCTCAAGTTAAAACTCCTCTGAAAAAGTGACATTTTCAAAAGTTATTGACAGGGGACAGTTGTTAGTGCGATTCATTAAAACTTTTTCGAAAAAATTTTTCCACTGTCACTTTTTTAAATCACTTAC
>CAZJNP010000617.1:0-2219 GCA_964547355.1 uncultured Calditrichaceae bacterium | reverse complement strand
ATCCATGCAGAATTCTGCTGCGCCGAGACATCCCCAGGCAATACCATAACGCGCTTCGTTCAGGCAGGACAGCGGCGCGCGCAAACCTTTTGCCAGAGGCAGGCGGTTTTCTTCCGGCACCAGGCAATCCTCAAAAATCAATTCGCCGGTGTCCGACGCCCGCAGGGAATATTTCCCCCGGATGGCATTCGCGCTGAATCCCGCACGATCTTTTTCAACCAAGAAACCGTTGATTTCGCCCTGATCCGTCCTGGCCCAAACCACTGCCACGTCGGCCCGAGTGGCGTTGGTAATCCACATTTTCGCACCGTTCAACTGCCATCCGCCGGCCACTTTTTTGGCCGTGGTGCGCATGCCGCCCGGATCGGACCCGTGATCGGGTTCGGTTAATCCAAAACAGCCGATTTTTTCGCCGGAAGCCAATTGCGGCAGCCAGTATTTTTTTTGATCCTCCGAACCATAGGCATAAATGGGAAACATAACCAGACTGCCCTGCACCGAAGCAAAAGAGCGTAGTCCGCTGTCTCCGCGTTCCAGTTCCTGCATGGCCAACCCGTAAACGGTGTAGCTAAGCCCGGGAGCGCCGTATTGCTCTGGAATGGTTACGCCCAGCAAACCCAGCGCGCCTAATTGCTTTGCCATTTCGACAGGAAATTCTCCTCGGCTGAAATAGCCGCGTACTTTAGGCAGGTACTGTTCTTCCACAAACTGGCGCACCGTATCGCGCACCATGCATTCGTCTTCGCTTAATAAATCGTCGAGCCGGTAGAAATCCACTCCCTGAAACATGTTTTTCCTTATCGTTTAGAATATATTAGTATCCGGAATTTTGACTCAAAACGCTGTGACCGCGCTAACACCTGTTTCTACTCGTATCCGACCAAGAAATTACAGAAACTTTAATCCGGTCGCAATCAAAAGACCATTCGAGCCAACGAAATTGAGGCTTATATGCACTTCAGATATGGAAACAGAGCGGATCGTAATCAATGGAAATTTTTCTGAAGCTCCATATTTTACACGGACTCCGTAAAAAATCAATCCGATTGGTTCTAGCCCATCCTTCTCTGCTTTTCGCACGTTTTCCCGGTAAGTAGCACTTTGCCAATACGGTAAGTAAGAAGGGATAAACTTGCTATTACAGTTTCATCCGGATAAATTTGTTTTAGCTATGACTGAAATTAGTGAGATTACGAACGCCGCCATCGAAGCGCCGCGCATTCATGCCTATAAAAAAACGCTGCACGTGGAAGGGCGCATTCCCCCTCAAATAATCCGGCAATTGGAAAAACTCGGACATAACATGAAAGTACATCCCGATTTCGACAACTATTTTGGCGGAGCTCAGGGTATTTTAATTAATCCTCAGGAGCATAATTTGCACGGCGGAGCCAATTTACGCCGGGATGGTGTGGTTTTAGGATATTAATACAGGAGAAATACGATGCGATCCTTTTTATTATTCCTTTTAACACTCGGGTTAATCATGGGCTGTACCAATCAGCGCGAAACATTAACCGAGCAGCAAAAATTGGAAAATTTCTTCAAAAAACAAGAGGTGACGATCCTTGTTACCGATTCGGGTTTAGGCGGACTTTCCATTGCCGCCGATGTTTATGAACGCATGAAAACGGCCGGTGTATTCAAAAAGGTGCGGGTCGTCTTTTTTAATGCCCAGCCCCACAGCACATCGGGCTATAATTCCATGAAAACCACCGGGCAGAAAGTTCAGATTTTTAACAACGCCCTGGTTGCCATGGAAAAAAATTTCCACCCGGATATTCTTCTTATAGGCTGTAACACGCTTTCCGTCCTCTACGATTACACGGACTTTTCCAAAACAGCGCAATTTCCGGTGATCGGCATTGTGCAGACCGGCGTCGATTTGATCAAGCAGAAAATGGAAGCAAACAAAGACGCAAAAGTGATCATCTTTGCCACTAAAACCACGGTCAAACAGAATAAGCACAAAACAAAATTAATTGCCAGCGGCATCCCTGCCGACCGGATTATCACCCAGGCCTGTCCGAGACTGGCCGGAAGAATCGAACGCGGTTCGCACAGCGATACGACAAAAAGCCTGGTAAAAAAATACGTAACCAAGGCGCTACAAAAGCTGCCCGATGGTCAGGGACCTTTGCTGGTCAGTTACAACTGCACGCATTATGGTTATGTAGATGATATTTTCCGGCAAACCTTTAAAAAACAAGGTAAACAGG
>CAZJNP010000616.1:0-2223 GCA_964547355.1 uncultured Calditrichaceae bacterium | reverse complement strand
GCATATGTTTCCTTCTATAATAAATAAAAAAGTTTAAAGATTGAATTTCAACAAGTCAAATCAAAACCTTAAAAAATAATCTTTACTGCATCTTGCTATATTTAAATTAAATTTAACTATCAGGAGGTTGATTTGTTCTGCATCACCGCGTTTTGTTAAAAATAGTTTGATTATTTAATAAACAAAAAGTAAAATTGAGGGTAAATCCGTCCGTCTTGTGTCTTTTTCAAAATCAAAATTTGGATTTAGATGAATAATTTACATTCCTGACACGGTCGGAAGGAGCAGCAAAAGCGGTCAACATAGGAGGAAACCATGCGTTGGTCCTGGGTTTTATTATTGGTGGTCTTTGCCTCGTTTTTGTTTGGTGAGTCGGCTAAAGTACGTTATTTAATTGGCGAAGTACGTGTGAAACATCAGGCGACCCAGAGCAGCTGGGAAGCGCTTTCCCTGCAAACAAGCTTGCAGGAAAAAGACGTGGTGCGGACCGGGACGGAAGCCTATTGCGAAATCGAACTTCCCGACGCTTCCGTTGTGAAAGTATTGCAGAATTCCATCATGGAGTTGCGGAATTTCCCCAAAGCACGCAATCAAAAAACAGAAATTTTCACTGGATTGGGTAAATTTTTCTTTAAGATAAAAAAAACCTTGCAAAACCAGTTTGTGATCACTACGCCCGTTTCGGTGGCGGCCATTCGCGGTACGGAGTTCTTAATCGTTACGCAGGGCAATGAAACCAGAGTGCTGGTACGCAAGGGGTTGGTGGAGTTTAGCGATTTGCACGGCACACATAGCGTTCAGATTGCTAGTGGACAAAAGTCCTCTTTAAAAGCGGGCAATCCGCCTCAGCCTCCGACGGCGTTAACCGACGCCGAGAAAAAAGCGCTGGAAAAAATCGCCACGGAGCGAAAACAAGAAAAACAACCCAAGAAAAAGAGCGCACCCAAGAAAGCGGTTAAAACCGCGCCGGCGCCATCCGGGAATTTAGGAAAAACGACTCCACCGCCACCAAAACCCGCTCCTAAAAAACAAACGCCGCAAACAGAACAACCGCAACCGACCGCGGTAGGGGAAAAGAGCGGCTTGAATACCGGCGTTTCCATTGGCGCGGTAACCATCGACGGCAAACTGTACAATCAAATCGGATTACGCCCGGAATTCTCCATCGGAAAGCTGGGCATCGCTCTGGACCTGAGCCTGTACATCGACGATCAGGGTAATATCCGCAAGGAGAACTGGGATTCCGCCCGGGACATCTTCGAAAAAATCTACTACGTACGCTGGGGACACCGTGGTGATCCGCTGTACGTAAAGGTGGGCGCCATCGATAATTATCGGCTGGGATTTGGAATTTTAATGAATCATTACGCCAATACGGTGGAGTACCCCAACGTGATCCGTACCGGTGTGGAATTCGGTTTGCAGAGGGAAAAAATGGGCTTTGACGCCATGGTGAACAATTTCAGCGAACTGACCGACGGCGGCGGCCTGCTGGCCGGACGGTTTACCTATAAAGTACTTGGCAAGCTGACCCTGGGCGCCAGTGTGGTTTACGACCGCAATCAGTATAAAACGCTGAAAGACCGCGACGGTGACGGTGTGCCTGATTATCTGGACCCCTTTCCCGACGATAAAAACTACGCGAAAGATTCGGATGGTGACGGCATTCCTGATAGCGATGATCCCGACCGCGACGGTAACGGCTTTACCGACAACGCCGAATGGCTGATCAATAACGGCTACGATTCCACCTATATTAACGATGATGCTTATAAAGCCGATCCAGAAAACTGGGCTAAAACTCACTTAAAACCCGACCCCTTTAATATCAATGAAGCCAAAGACAAAGCTCAGTTTGCCCTGGCTCTGGATGCCAGTTATCCGCTGGTAAATCTAAAATATTTACAATTGATTACATACGCCCAGTGGGCTAATTTCCCCTACAATGACGGATGGGGCGTCACGGCTCCGGGCTTGTGGGCGAAATTTGCTTTTATTAACGCCTTTGCCGAATACCGGGTGTTCAGCTCCCATTTTCTGCCGGAATATTTTAATACCACCTACGAATTGGAACGCGCCGTGTTCCGCACCTCTGACAGCCTGGGCGTGATCGAACCGGTGAGCAAGCGCCAATTGCTGGACGATGTAACTGAACAGGTGAAGGGACTGTTTGCTGGTCTTTGTTCCATTCTGTCTGCGGCGATCGGTGGGGTGGGGGGGGTG